>JALTEL010000474.1 GCA_027073945.1 Caldifarciminota bacterium
ATGTGGAAGGTGATATCTCGGAAGGCAACAAGACCTCCAAAAGCCATTGTAAGGTCTTTTACCTCAATCAAAATATCTGTACCAGGGTCTAACATTCGGTATCGCTCCCCGTAGATTCAGTTTGAAGAACTTTTTTGCGCTTCTGCCACTACGTTGTCTATCTCAGCTTCTGCTTCGGGAGATAAAAGTTTTGGATATTCAGTTTTCAGCATCTCCAGCGTCCTCTCTTCCGCAACTTGGAATATACTTTTGGAGCCATCTTTTCCCCATGAATCCCAGTTCCTCCGTTCAAACAGTTTCGGCATCCACAACTCCTTCTTAAATCTTTCAAAGGTATGTCTATGTCCAAGGAAATTCCCACCTGGCTTCACGTCTTTGATAACCTGAAAGGCAATCGTTTCCTCATTTACGATGAGCTCTTTACTAAAACGTTCAATAGCAGCCATGCATTCATTGCAGAATAATAGGTCAGGGTAGTCAACAATCATATCCATGTCTAATTGCATGGAATCCATGATATCAGCAACCAAAGCGGTTGTTGTACCTATCATTCCCGTTTCAAAGCCCGCCTGAGCGTCCAAGACCTTTGCATCTCTCAGCATAGAAGGCATTCTAACGGGCATATCCAGATAACGTCCCAACTGTGCCATTCCTACTTTCAAGATCCCAAATTCGGGGCATGCCATTGAGACGGCCCCAGTCCGCATGTCTATGCCCCTTGCAAAGCTTGTGTAGATAACGGGAGCTCCAGGATTAACTAATTGGGAAACAGTTAGGCATGCCAAGATTTCAGCATGTGCCTGCGCCAACGTACCGGCGATTGTGATGGGTGACGAAGTTCCAAGTATGGGTCCCGAACTGAGCATTATCGGGATGTTCAAACGGCTCAATTCCATAAGGGCATCAAGCGATTCATTATCTATCCCTAAGGGTGGAAGAGTTAAAATCCAGCCTGAGATAAAAGGGCGTTTTCTGAAAAGCGCCTCATCTCCTACCGAAATGGATGCCATCTTAACGGCATCGCGAACACCTCTCGCCCCCAAGATCCCCCCCGTAATGTGTTTAGTGGTATTCTTAAGGGTAGTGGCCCAGGTGTACCAGTCGTTGAATTCGTTGGGTACATCCTGAGGGGTGACCAATCCGCCGTTTACTTTTACATGTTCCAACTGGTCGGCAATCCGCGTAAGCTGTTCTAAGTCCTTGTTGGTTGCTGGTCTTTTTTGACGTGTATAGGGGTCGATAACGTTGACTGCCATGGTCATACAGGCTAAGGAGGGTTCGTGTTTTTCAAACGTAACATCATATTTTGGATCTCTGCCAAAAAGAATAACATCTTTTCGTTTCGGTGCATTTTGTATGGCATATATGACTATTTCTTCGGGCAATTTGACTACATTTCCATCTGTTACTTCTGCCCCCGCCTTTCTTAGCAGTTTCAGGGTGGAGTCAAGAGGAAATCGAAAACCAATCTCTTTCAAAATCTTCAGGGAGGATCGGTGTATGAGTTCGATTTCTTCGTCAGATACGACCTTCAGGATAGGCTTCATTTATAATTTTCACCTTTCATGAGGAAGCAAATAATTTATTCCTGTACCACAATTTCAATCGCTCCGGGGGCAGGGCACACGGAATAGCAGCCGCCACACCCCACACAGTTGTCTTCCTTGACCCAGGTGTGGTCTTCACCATCCTGCATGGCTTGATAGAAACAGGCGCTCAAGCATCGTTTGCAATTAACACAATTTTCTGGGTTGACACGGGCCTTTTCGTGAGGCATGTCCGCATAGGCCATGGCGGCATCGGACGCAATTCCCCACATTTGCTCTATTGTCTCATAGCCTTTTTCATCCATAAACTTCTCGAGGCCGTCCACCTGTTTCCCTAACCATTCATAACCATAGAC
>JALTEL010000475.1 GCA_027073945.1 Caldifarciminota bacterium
CTTTACGAAATCACCATAGCCCCATTCATAAACCTTTTCTTCGATTTTCTCTGTGAGATAACCCGTCACAACAATAACTCCATCGATTTCTTTGATATCTCCAAAAACCTTTAGCTGTTTCTTCAGGAAGGATTCATTATCAGATATAGAAAGAAGACTTTCTTTGGGGGCGAGCAGCGAATTCATAGAGCGGAGCGTTCAAATCATTGTCTAACTTTACACACAATCACGCAAATGTTATAGAATCTAGGGGAATCCTCATCAAAAGCCTTTTATATCTGCCTTATATGGAGAACTCAATGAAAGATGTGGCAGTTGTCACTGGTGCTACCAGAGGAATAGGTCTGAGCATAGCACAGGAACTTGAGAAGGACCATCATGTTATCTCCATAGGTAAAAAAGAAAGAGACGATACAAGCAGAATTCCGGGTGAGTTTATTAAGTGTAATGTTTCAGATGAAAGTAGTGTTGAAAATACAGTAAAGTATGTGATAGAAAAATATGGAAAGATAGATGTATTGGTGAATGCTGCGGGAGTCATGATATACAATGAATTGACCGAAGCCACAGAAGAGGAATTTGAAACGTCATTTTCAGTAAATGTTAAGGGAACATTTTTCATGATAAAGCATGTTCTTCCATATATGAGAACTGAAAAACACGGGTACATAGTCAATATATCTTCAGTAAGAGGAATCACGTCTGCGCCGAAGAAGGGTATATACTCTGCCACGAAATTCGCAGTAAGGTCTCTAACAGAAACCGTATATCTTGAGAACCGAGACTTTGGCATAAAGGCTACTGCCATATGTCCAGGGATAGTATGGACAGAATCCACGAAAGAAAAACTCACAAAAGAAGGTCTCAGTAAAGACGATGTAGTGTGGGAAGAAGATATAGCAAAGACCGTGAGATGTTTGCTTTCCTTATCTCCGAAGGCGCATGTGCGAGAGATTGTAATCGGAGGGAGAATGTATGGATGATATCAAATGGAAAAAAGAGGCAAAAAGGTTGCTAGGAGACAAATATTCCAAAGCTATAGTATACACCGGAGGGACATTTGATATACTTCACCTCGGTCATATAAATATATTCAAAAAGGCAAAGGAGATTGGTAAATACCTGATAGTGGCGGTAAGCACCGATGAACTGGTGCGCTCATATAAGTCCGATTACCCAATACTAACATATGAGGAACGTAGAGCTGTTGTAGAATCTGTAAGATGTGTGGATGAGGTGGTGAAGCAAACGAGAATATTTGATGTTAATCAATTCAAAGAGATTGGTGCAGATATCTTTATAATTGGAGATGACTGGAAGAAGAGAGAACCTGTGCCTGAGGGTCTGAAATGGCTGAAAGAGCATGACAAGGCACTCTTTGTTCCATATACTAAAGGTCTCAGCAGTACGGAGATAAAAAATAGAATTCTGGCCAGAAAGGAGTAAATCCTTCCAATCATCTTCCAAGGAGTCTCTCTATTACCTTCAAGACCTTTTCCGATGAGTTTCCATCCCAGCCTCCATGAAGGAGTTTGAATGCCTTTTCCTGCTCATCAGCATGCGGGTTTTCTTTAAGTGCTTTTTCTAAAGAAGAAATGAGTTCTTCCGGAGTTTTGGCCCTGAAACCAGGCCTTATCGATGGATCCACTAGATGCAATCCTTCTCCGTATTTGTTAGTAAACTCTTTCTCACATAAATCGATAAAAACTATGGGGCGTTTCAGCATCAAGTATTCTGAATATAGAGACGACCAGTCTGTGACTAGAATACCAGCTGCAGCTAGTACTTTGCCGTTTCAGGTTCAACTTTCATATCTTTCCAGAATACGTTATTATCAATTTTTTCCCATTGTGCTCATATTCCATCGGTTGATGGCCTCTTTTAGTTAAATCTATTATGG
>JALTEL010000476.1 GCA_027073945.1 Caldifarciminota bacterium
AGATTGCTGTGAATCAATTAAATCCTATTTATCTTTTTTTAAAAAACGTGGAGCGCTTCTCTTTTAATCCCCTGACGACTTTCTTAGAAAACCAAGTGCCTGTCGCTACTATTATAAGACTTGCAACTCCGGTGAGAGACTCTCCTATTCCGTGCTTATAATGCAAAAAATAAGCAGCTATGCCTAATAGTGCCAACTCTAAAACAATTACCAAAAGAAGTTTTTTTCTATGTTTTTTTATAAATGACAGTTTTAAAAATTCTTTTCTCTCGCTTTGAGACAAATCTTTTGTGAGCATCTGAAGCTCCTTGACACTCTTCTGCTGAGAAGATATAAGCGGAAGATACATCAGAGATGCGAAAAAAATACTTATCCCTCCAAAAAGCACAACTAAAACAGTGTATCCTCTAAGTGGACGAGGTGGGAAACCAAAAAGTGCTATAAAGCCAAAAATAATAAAGACTGTAGATACAGCCGCAACAATAGAAGAAATAATCAATACTTTACTTTTAGACATAATTTTTGCTAATTTGTCTTCAATTAATTTACTCCATTAATATCTATCCTGCCACAAAATTAATCAACCTATCTTTAACAAAAATTGCTCCTTTGACTTTCTTCATTTTTCTTCTATTTTTCCACTGATTGTTTTTCTTATAGCCAGCCTGAAATCTTGAGGATAACGCTTAAGATAAGAATTTAATTTCTCTGGCTTAATTCTTTTTTTAATTTCTCTCAATGTCTTTTCTGATGGAAAATTTTTGAAATAGATTAAATCAACCAAGGTTTTTTCTATATCAGAAACTGGAAGAAAAACATCCTCACACCTCAAAAACTCAAAACCAAAAAAATACCGCGGGGAAATCCGATAAATAACAATATTATTACCCAGTACTTGTCTCACTCCTTCTCTAACTCTTCTTGGGGTTATAATAACAGGATTTGTCTCTTGCTCCCAAAGATCATGTAAGCTCAGAGCCTCCTGCAATCCAAGATAAGCAGGCTTAAAACAAAAAACAGCCAAAATCGGGTCGGGTGCTTTGCTATAGCAACCTTTGGTCAAGCGATAAATTTCTTCCTTCTTGCCGAGATTATGTAAAAGCAAATGAGCGTATCTCTTATTCTTTACAATAAGCTCAATATCTCTAGCTAAAAAAGCTGGTGTTTTTTTAATAAATTCTTTAACCTCTGGTAGATATTTTATTTTGCCCATTTTCTTATTTCTTGGAGCATATCTTTAATTTTGGGAATAGCCCCAACAATAATAAGTGCTTTTAGGTCCTTTTCATCTTTCGGTGGAGAATATTTTTTGAGAAAAGTTTTCATCGTCCTCCTGATTTGATTACCTTTTTCGATAAACTTCAACAAAAAGAAAATATCATAGAGGTCTCTCATCTTCTTCCTTGAAAAATACGAACTTACTTTTTCCTTTAAAAGGATTTCTGGGGGCAAGACATTTACAACAATAGAGCTCCCATCCAACATTTCAAAAGACATGGTTTTGTAATCCTTGACCTTTTTTGCCACTGCTTCAAATCTGACAATAGCTCCTAAATATTCAAATTTAGAAAAAATCGCATTTTTTGTTCGTCTAAATTTTAACTTCGAAAATCCAAGCTTCTCTAGGTCTTTTGAGAATTGGTCAAGTTTCGGCTTGGAAAAGTTAGGAAGATAAAAATCTAAATCTTCAGAAAAGCGATTGCTACCAAAACAGCGCCAAATAGCCGTGCCGCCGTGAAGGACCGCCTTAGGGAAAAATCTATAAACTTCATCAACCAAAATGTCTTGAGCTAAAGTGATCTGGCGATGAAGTTTCTTTCTTAATTTTTTTTCCAAAGGAAGCGTAACCATAATTTTTGCTTAAAAAATTCTTAAAAACAATTCTTATATAT
>JALTEL010000477.1 GCA_027073945.1 Caldifarciminota bacterium
TGGCAGTTGCTCTCCGGGTTCTGGTTCTTGCCCTGTCTGGACCAGTGATACCCCAAACCATACCCTGGGCGACGCTTTGAGTTTTGACGGGAGCGATGATTATGTAGATTTGACAGGAGGAGTTTTTCCTACAGGTGCTTCTGAAAGAACCGTGGAAGGCTGGTTCACCGCCGACAATACCGGTGCTCAAAGCTTCTTTGATTATGGCACAGATGCGACAGGCCAGCGATTTAGTATAACAGCTGGGAATACAACTGTGGCAGTGGCTTTTAATGGACATAATTGGGGAGTAAATACTCTTAATCTAAATGGTTGGCATCATATTGCAGTGCTTTTCCCTGTAGGAGCAACTACATCTAACCAAGCAGAAATCTATTTGGATGGAGTAAAACAAGCGTGTAAAACCTTAGCAGGAAGTGCGGTTACAGTGAATACAGGCACCAGTTATGCATATATAGGCAGGAGTGGTAGTGCAGATGCTTTTCAAAATGGCCTTATCGACGAAGTCCGCGTCTACAAACAAGCTCTTCCTGAGCAGACAATCAGAGAACACTATCTCGCTGGCTTGGAAAAACATCAGAACATAGCAAAAGAATCTTTCGGAATAGCTTCTCGCTAGTTTAACTACGCTTTTATGAAGAATAAATCCTTTACCTTAATTGAGCTCTTGGTAGTTATTGCCTTGATTGGTCTTCTGGCAAGCATTGTTGTGATTGCCTTGAGGGATGCCAGAGAAAAAGCCAGGATTGCCAAGGTCTTGCAATGGAGCCAGAGTGTCCATTCTCTTTTAGGGGCTAACGCTGTGGGGATTTGGAATTTCAATGAGGGCGCGGGGAATGTTGCCTATGATTCGTCCGGGAATGGCAATGATGGAGTTTTAGGAGATGGCAGTTGCTCTCCGGGTTCTGGTTCTTGCCCTGTCTGGACCAGTGATACCCCAAACCATACCCTGGGCGACGCTTTGAGTTTTGACGGGAGCGATGATTATGTAGATTGCGGGAATGGTGCGAGTTTGAATATTAATAACACAGTTACTATTGCTTTTTGGATGAAGATTAACGGTTGGATTTCAGATACATGGTGTAATTTGGTTGGCAAAACTGATGGCAGTGATTTTTCTTATATGGTTTATCTTAATAATACATCACATTTTATCAGACCGCATGTAAGGGAGTCTGATGGTACTGTAGTGTCATTTGATTCTAATTTTAAACCTAAATTAGGGAAGTGGTATTATATTGTTGAAACAGCGGATGGAAGTAAACTTCATCTATATATTGATGGAGTTGAAGATGTTTCTGGTCCTATATCGTATGATGGGACAATTAGAACTATTAACGGCGATGTTTACATTGGCCATGATACAAGAGAACATTATTTCCATGGCCTTATTGACGATGTCCGTATTTACAACCAAGCTTTCTCTGCGCAATCAATTAGACAGCAGTACCTTGCCAGTTTAGAAAAACATCAAAATCTAATAGAAAGATGAAAAAACAAAGTATTATGAAATCGCTTATTGTTGCCAATTGGAAGTGTAATCCTAGTACCCTGGATGAAGCTAAGCAGATTTTTAATCCAGTGAGAAGGAGCATAAAGAATCTTAGAAAAGTTGAGGTGGTTATTTGCCCGCCTTATACTTATTTATCAAGTTTTAGGTTTCAGGCTTCAGGTTTCAAGTTAGGAGCCCAAAATTGTTTTTATGAAAATAAAGGAGCTTTTACTGGAGAAATTTCTCCCTTAATGCTAAAGGATATTGGTTGCCAATATGTTATTGTCGGACACTCTGAAAGGCGGCGGTATTTTCAGGAGACCGATGAAATAGTGAATAAAAAAATAAAAGCTGTAATCCAAGCCCAGATGACTCCTATTTTATGTATCGGAGAAACCG
>JALTEL010000478.1 GCA_027073945.1 Caldifarciminota bacterium
ATTCAGTGCTCACCCTTACCGACGGCCGCAGCAAGCCCAGGAGACGTCTTGAGACCCCTGCGAAGACCCAGGTTGAAGTCCTGTCAGCGCTCGGGTATCATATAGATACTCGTGGGGTCTTACAGCAGCATTAGAGCTAACTAATTGTTTTTATGATAATTTGGGACGAACCGTTGAGTTTATCCCTGAAACTCCTGTCTAACAAGTCAATAAACCTGACCCGCAACTCGTCGGCGAATTTGGGTGTAGATTCAAGCACATAGCCGTTAATAAACTTTAACGGTAGCTGCACGGCGGGCAGGTTATCTCAATCGTTCGGCATAAAAAAGGATATGAACAAGATGAGTGATGAATTAGTAAAAAGTGGGTCTTCAGAACTAGCTGCAGAAACTGAAATCTTTACCTCATACCTTGAGCAATTAGGTCTTCCTACTGATAATATTATTGCAACAACAGATGAGCGAAAAATTATCGCCGACAATCTCCCAGTATTCTTACGAGATCTTCCTGATGATGAAAAAAAAGAAGCGAGATATTTATCAAAATTTATAGGTGCGACAGCAATTGGATTATTTGATGCTGCTTTGAACTATGTCTGGAACGAAGTGGTATTAAATCTTAGAAAAAAAGCCGTTATCTATGGTATTGATCTTTTTTTTGATGCCGCTGTGGGTGGGAAAAATAGAGAATCTTATAATACAGAAGAAGACTTAGGAGGATTGAAAGATTCTGTATTGCTTGACACATGCAAAAAACTTGAATTGATTTCTGATGTTGTTTATCGGAAACTGGATCATATCCTCACAATGCGCAATGAAGTGGCAGCTTCACATCCAAATGTTGAAAGTATTGGAGGTTATGAGTTGTTGGGCTGGTTGCAGACTTGCGTAAAAGATGTATTGCAAGACAAACCATCTGAGTCAGCAATAAAAATAAAATCATTAATAGAAAACCTGAGGGCAAGAACTGATATAATTGATTCGCATACCAAAGAGCTATTTTCTAGCGAATTGATAAACTTATCTACCCCGCATTTACATAATTTGTTAATTGCCATATTTGGAATGTATGTATCTCCTAATACAGAGCAAACACTTAGAAAAAATATATCAATAATAGCAAAAGATGTATGGGATTATGCCAGTGATCAAGTTAAAAGCCATATTGGAGTTTTGATAGATGGTTACAGAACCAATCTTCAGCAAGATAAGCTTGAAAAAGGTATTGAATTTCTAACAATAGTAGATGGAAAAGAGTTTGAGAGTTTATCATCACGATTAATAGCGCTTGATTCTTTGTCAGAGCGTCTTTTGTCAGCGCATCATGGATGGGATAATTTTTATAATGAACCTCCAATAATGCGTGAAATACTACAGTATTGCAAGAAGGCATCTGATATACCGAAAGAAATTCTCCCTAAAATTGTTAAAGTTGTAATAATGTGTAGACTTGGCAGAGGGTTATCTTACTGTGAAGGCGTCAGCCCAGGTGGCAAGCCACTATATGATGCATTTCTTGGATTACTAGATGATACAGGCATTACGTATGCTATTATTGCGTTACTTTCTTCTGATATAAGGTCAAAATTGCAAAATAAAATATGTCAAAAACACTTGGTTAATATCTTGAGTACATTGAGGAAAGTCGCAGTATCAGAACGAATTATTGAAGCAATTGATTTTATGCTAAATGATATAGAAACTGCTTGGCAAGCAAAGCATAAAAAAGAGTTTCAAGAAATCACAAAGACATTCATTAAATGGAAATAAAAATGCCGAACAAGGCGCTGCACCTGACCGTTATGTTGTGAGTTGACCTATCCTCCTGAAAATACAGGCTTATTGGTCAATATTGCTATATCGGTAATTATCCTATCAAATCAACAT
>JALTEL010000479.1 GCA_027073945.1 Caldifarciminota bacterium
ATACACTCTTAAATCTGGTTACTCAAGAAAATCGGCCTTTTATTAAATAACAAATCCCTTTTTATGTAAAATAGCAAAAAGGGGCACAAAGTGCCCCTTTTTGCTATTTGAAAAGATGACTAACCTGTTATCTTACAAGGAGCATCTTTGATGTCTTTTTGTTCTTCCCCGCATTCAGCTTGTAGAAGTATATACCGCTTTTTACCCTGCGCCCGTGTGTATTCAATCCGTTCCATACAGCCTGATGCCATCCTTTATCCTGTTTTCCATTGACAAGTGAGATAACCTTTCTTCCTGTAATGTCAAATATATCAAGTTTAACATTTGAAGAAGCAGGCAAAGCATATCTTATCACTGTTTTTCCTCTGAATGGATTTGGTCTGGCCGGTAGCGCTGCAAATTTCAACTCTTTTCCGGATTCCTTTATATTGGAGACATAATCACCTATTCCTCTTATGAACCAATCAGCGTCAAGCAATACCCAGCCATTGCCGTCATTGAAATTGGCATATGAATGATACTGACCTGCACTTGGCTGGTCAAGCAGTATTGCGGGCAAAGAGTCTGCTGATATACCCTCGTATCCTATGTAAACTGAATCCCCGTAACTTGCATAAACGGGATTTCCACCATTATGAGGCATCAGGTCAACAATTGTCCATCCTGCGTTTGAAGTTGTGTCAGGATAAGATTTGAACGGTGTAATTAAGTCATTGAATGTTTTATCCCATACGTGCACGACGAATGAGTCGGAGTAAATATTCTGGCCCGGGGAATAGTAGAAATTGTATATTATCTGTGTCATGGCAAGTGCGGTATCCTGAGGTACGTCAACCAGCACCGCATACATATTTGTTGATGGTGTAAGTCCATAATACTGAGGGTTGTTGTCATCATAGATAAATCTTCTTCCCTGGATATAAGAGAACATGCCTGTAGTTGCTGCGTTATTGCCCGTATCTGCTGCAGTTATGTAGTATTCTACCTTTGTTCCTATTGGCTGAACAGGGATTGTATAGAAATAATTAGAGCCCTGTATACTGTCCTGGGTTATTCCTATGAAAGCGGATGCAGTATCCGGCTTGTAGTAAAGTGTATCATATGCGATTGGAGATGGGTCATTAATGCTTGCAAACAGCACATGATCCCCAAGTATGTTCTGGTCAAGTGTAGGCGGCTGGTGGGAAATAAGTGGAGGTGAGAAGTCAAACGGACATGCCTTGACAACAATATCGTCAACCAGCATACCCATGTAATTTACAGCCTGGTCACTTACAAGCACAAATTTTATCTTTACATTGGGATTGCCTGCAAATGCACTTATGTCAATGGTATCCTGTTCCCAGGTTGATACATGTCCGGTGTAATTTGCAACTTCGGCCCAGGTCTGTCCGCTGTCACCGGATATATAGAGGTGCACTGTGTCCCAGCCATCCTCAATCCAGTATCTTGTCCAGAATGTCAATGTTGCACTGTAATAACCGCTCAAATTTATGACCGTATCCAGTTCTCCCACAAGCGTAGAATTATTAGGGTAGTTTGAATTTGGTGAGTCAGTATAGGAGGAGTCTGGAGAATGGGAATCTTCTGCTGTTTTTGCCCAGTTACCCGTCCACCATGTGGCATCTGCATTTGTGTCAAAATTGTCTTCAAAAACCACCAGATTACCGTTTACGTCTCCGGGTGTGGGTGGTATTTCCTTGAAATCTACACTGTTATCGTTTGTATCCTGTCCATCGGGAATCCTCTGCAGTGAATTGCCGGAGGCAACATCGGGAGCGGGCAGTCCTTCACCAACGAATGCCCATGTCGTTGTATCCTGCGGCCCGTATCCGACTGCATCCAGGATTATCGTATCAGTGCCACT
>JALTEL010000480.1 GCA_027073945.1 Caldifarciminota bacterium
TCCGGGAGGCCTTTGTCGATTTTGACGATAAAGTGGATGCCATCACGCGGGATATCCTCTTTGACGCCCAGACCTCCGGGGGACTGGTCATTGTTGTGGCGCCGGAGGACGCGGAAGACCTTCTAACAACGTTACGGGAAGGAGGAATCCCCGAAGCCGCCGTTATTGGGGAGGTGGTTCCGGAACCGATGGAGAAGATAAGGGTGGAATGAGGAAGGGAAAGGGAAAAAGTCAAAGGGAAAAGGTGAGATGCAGTCAGTAATCCGTGATGCGTGATCTGTAATCAGTAATAGGTGAAGAGTGAGGGAGTGAGGAGTTTTAAGTTGTTAGGTTGTTAAGTTTTAGGTTTTGAGGGTGATGGCTGAAGGTGAGGGGAAAATAGGACACGGATCAAAGGCAGTGAAAAGTAAAATGTGAAAAGTGGAGAGTTTACCCCGCTTGCCCCGTTAAATTTATTTTTCTATTTAACTGGGGTGAAATTTTTACCCTGTGAAACCTGTTTTTTTCTGTTTCACCAGGGGACTGAGTCAGAGCGCAGCGGATTTCACTGGGGCCTGCCCCGTGAAATTCATGTTAATGAGAAGTGAAGTTTACCCCGTAGGTCCGGAAGATCGTACTGGGGCGGATTTCACTGGGGTGGAAAGTGGGAAGATAGAGATCAAAAGCCAATGATTTTTTGACAGGATTGACGGGATTTCTCAGGAGAAACTTATAAAATTATGTCCCGCGTCCCGCCCGAGTTATTCACATTCTATGAAGCCTGCGCGAAATTGAAAACGGGGGTTTGAATTGTACGAACTGGTTTCTTTTGCCCTAAAATGATCCGATGTAGATTCTCAACGGTTTCTGGCGCAAAATATTGCTCACCGGTTTCCATGTCTACTCGCGCGGGCACATTTTCAACAATGTAAAACTTGCCATTTAAGTAAACGGTGTAAGTAACTTTTCTTTCAACCAGCATCTCTCGTTTTTCTTCTGATGTCATGGCTTATCTCCGTATCTTGTAACCTATCCATCGTTCTGGGTCAGGCTCGTAAACTGTTATCACTTTGACAATCGGCCGCGATGGGTAACTACAGTGTATATGTATTGGACGACCTTTTTCGGTCATCCCAAATACCAGGCAACTTGGCCCGTATTTATCTTCCGGGTAATCTTCGATAATTTCTCCAACGCTCATTGCCTTTCGTATCTCTTGAACAGATATTTCTCTCAGTAAGGTTTGATCGACCGCGTGTTTTGAAAACTCATATTCGCCGCGGGCAAATTTTTCTCGAAGATCATCAATCAATGTCATCTGCTTGTTATATAACACACAAACTTGTCAGGCCTCAATTGTTTTTTGCCACCCATCCCAAATCACGACAGAAAATTCATTGATTTTTCGATTGTATTATCTTCATCCCCGATGGGTATTTTTTATGCGCGCCCAACATATTCTTCCGCCCAATCACCATTGCCCCGGCAACACTCCTTGCCTCATAGTTCTCAGGATACGGCTCAAGGAAGCGCGTGTCAAGCGTAAATCCAGAGGTTATGATGTCCTGACACTTGTTGGGTAACGCTTAAAATTTCCAACGTATTTTTGGCCTTTCACGCGAAGCATTTGGAAAGCTCGAAGGTCGAAGCTCAAAGCAAATGGCCGAAGGCGGTTTCCGCCGGGGCGAAAGGCGAAGGGCAAAAGGAGTTTGATGGCTGATGCAAAGATATAATGTGTTGTTATTATTTCATTTCTTTGCGGCTTTGCGCCTTCGCGTGAGAAATGAAATGGTAGGAAATAGGGTAGAGTAGAGAGCTTGTTCCAACGGTTTTAGGTGGTGCATATCCGTTATCCGCCTCTTTCGTCTGGCGGTGCCTCATTAGC
>JALTEL010000481.1 GCA_027073945.1 Caldifarciminota bacterium
CCGGCCGCTCGGCCTTGTTCAGGGTCTCAAGCACCCCAAGGGCATCCTTGGAGATTGCCTCATCGGAAGGGGCATTCTCTACAGTAAAGGATGCTAACCGGGCCGGGTCTATCGGCGCCCCCTGGACATCGAGAGGAATATCCAGCCACACCGGGCCGGGACGACCTCTCATGGCAAGATGAATGGCCCGTTGCAGCTCATATTTTATTTTCTCCGGCTCGGTCACACAGGCTGCGTATTTGGTAACCGGAGACACGATATCTACGATATTGATCTCCTGGTCCCCCAACTGTCGGAGCCTGTTATCAGGATATAAAAAGCTGCAGGTTTCTTTTTTGACCTGTCCCGAGAGATAAAGCACCGGGACAGAATCGAGCCACTGGCCGATCACTCCGGTCAAGGCGTTGGTCCCGCCCGGTCCTGAGGTCACATTGACCACCCCAAGCCCGCCGATGGCACGGGCATATCCTTCCGCCGCTATTGCCGCCCCCTGCTCGTGGTGATTGCAGACGTAATGGATCCGTGGTTCCCGGCCCAGAGCGTCGTTTAAATGCATGGCCCCGCCGCCGGTTACAAGAAACACATTCCTGACACCCTGATCCGCCAAATACTGAAATATAAAATCGGCTACACGCATAATAAAAATTACCGGAGCCGACTCTCGATCATATCGATTCGCTTCTCGTCTTCTGCCTTGATTCCGGAATAATACCTCCTCTTGCTCTTCAGCCACTTCAGCTCAAATTCAACTGCCTTGAGAATACCCGCCTCGCCATATTTTTCGGATGAGGCCGGGAACACCACCTTGCGGGTTTCATATTTATCAAGGATCCCTTCGGAATGCAGACGACTGACGACCGGCAGGGCCTCCTTGGATATCCCACCGCCCATACCGGTCTTAAGGCCCTTTTCCTTCACTTTTGAAAAGGTCTTATGACAGATATCGAACACCTTATCAGATGTATTGATCGCGTCGCGCCCCAGCCCCATGGAACCGGTAAGATCTACCCGGCCAATGGTAACTCCGCTCAGTAACGAAACATCCGGCAGAGACATAATCTCATCAAAATTATTGAAACCGGTGATGGTCTCCATATTGAAGGCAAATTCGATATCCTCGGCATTGTCTTCCGGAACCATATTCTTGATGAGGTTGGTGAACTTGGAGATGGCGTAGGCGGTTTCCCCCATTGGTGCGACAATACCCTTTACCCCCAGTGACAACCCATTATAGATATCGGTCACCGCCTCTACCCCGCCTATTTTCAAAATAATCGGCAAACCTACATACGAGGTAATATCCTTCAGGCGCATAAGTTCTTCCATCCGACTTCCCTCGGCCTCGAACTCCGCCTTTATTTCAAAAACCCCGTATTTTTCTTTCAGTTCCGTAAGAACCGTAACCATATCTTTTTCGAGAATATTCATTAACTCCTTCCTCCTTATTTAAGGCGCCTGTTTACCTAAAACAAACTGCTCAATCCGCACACAGATATACGCAATCTTCTCTTCTGTCATTCCCGGATACACCCCCACCCAGAATGTATTATTCATCACCTCATCGGTTTTGTCAAGATCGCCGGAGACACGAAACCCGACACCGGTATTCCGCATCTCGTCAAAGCATGGATGTTTCAACAGGTTGCCGGCAAAGAGCATCCTCGTTTGAATGCCTTGATTTTCAAGGTGGTTAACAATCTCGTCACGTCCGAAAGCGGCATCCGGCCGCACGGTCAAGAGAAACCCGAACCAGCTCGGGTCCGAATTATTAGTGGGTTCCGGCAGGATGAGCTTGTCATGCAAACCGTCAAGCCCATCCCGCATTTTTTGCCAGTTTGCCTTTCTCGCCCTGATGAATTCCGGCAGCTTTTCGAGCTGTGCGCAACCCACGGCCGCCTGCATGTCAGTGACTTTCAGGTTATAGCCGAAATGGGAATAGACATATTTATGGTCATAACCAAAGGGCAACTCGCCGAACTGCTGCTTGAATCTTTTTTTACAGGTGTCATCCTTACCCGAGACACACCAGCAGTCCCGCCCCCAATCACGAAAAGATTCAATTAGTCGTTTCAGTTGGCCATTGTTTGTATAAACGGCTCCGCCTTCACCCATTGTCATGTGGTGTGGGGGGTAAAAACTTGAGGTGCCGATATCGCCAATTGTGCCGGTATGGTGCCATTTCCCATCAATGAAATATTTGGAACCGAGTGCATCGCAATTATCTTCGATAAGCCAAAGATTGTGTATGTCACAAAATTCTTTAACCTTTTTGAGATCAAAAGGGTTGCCCAGGGTATGGGCAAGCATGACGGCCCTGGTTTTAGGCGATAAGGCTTTCTCTAATTGCGAACAGTCGATATTATAAGTAGGCAGTTCGATATCGACAAAAACTGGGACTGCTCCATATTGGACAATGGGGGCCACGGTCGTTGGGAAACTAGCAGCCACGGTTATCACCTCATCTCCCCGTTTTATCTGCCTTTTGCCTAAGCTGGGGGAGGTGAGAGCCATAAATGCAACGAGGTTTGCGGATGATCCTGAATTCACCAGGGAACAATATTTTACCCCAAGGAACTTGGCAAAATCGCTTTCAAACTGTATGGCGTATCTGCCCGTTGTTAACCAGAAATCAAGGGATGAGTCCACCAGGTTAATCATCTCTTGTTGGTCAAACACTCTGCCTGCGTAGTTAATTCGATCTCCTGGTGTGAACTGTTTTTCTGCTTGAGGTGCATGGATTGCTTTGTAATGTGCCTTTACCATGATTTGCGCCCAGGCACGCAATATTTCGTCGACCTTTGACTGGCTAAGCTGTGCAACTTTGGGGCGTTTGATTATCTTCGCATCTATCACCAGGGTTTTATCAACCCTGATAACACTTTTTTGACGGATGGTGCCGGATAGTAGGTCGCCAGGTTCCACAACCACGGCCGCATCATCCCAGCAATAATTTTCCACTTCGCTGGTCATGTAGGCTACGGTAATATCGGTAAATCGTTCGGAAGATTGGGCTAATATTACCGCTGGTCGAAGTTTTGAACCCGCCTGATTTGTGTAGGGAAACTGCAAAAGGACAATTTCCCCGGTGCGTGTGCCGTTATTTGAGGCCAAAATAATCCTCCCAGTCTATGTCGGCATCGTTATCATTGTCAAAAAAAGCGGCAAGGCCTATTTGTTTGAACTCCTTCTCGCTTGTTTTGGGGCGTGCGACATACTCTTCGGATGATATTTTTGGGTTGTCTTTTTTCTTGCGGGGGATGACGACGATATTAAGCTCTGCTGCATCCACTTCGTCTGGTATTGGTTCGAGCAATTCTATACGGCCTTTCTCGTATTTTGCTTTTATCGCTAACATGTCTATTCCTCCACAGCTTGTTCATATTCTTTTATCTGCGCCAGGCAAACCTCTGCCATATCTTCCTGGGCGTGGTACGCCTGATACCATTCTGTAACTTTACACAAAGCATACTCGAGCGACCATTGCGGCCACCAATTTAACTCTTGATGCGCCTTGGAGCAGTCTAATTTCAGATAATGCGCCTCGTGGGGATGCGGGCCTTTATTGATTGAGTAGCCTTCATTTTCGGGGAGCAACTGGCACATTTTCTCTACAATCCATTGGACAGGTTTTGCCTCAGATTCTGGCGGGCCGAAATTCCAGCCATCGGCATAGGCTATTCCATCATAAGAGAGACGTCGGGCCAGTAGCAGATACCCATATAATGGTTCCAGAACATATTGCCACGGTCGTATCGCATGGGGATTTCTAATAACAATTTTTTCATTATTAAACAAGGATGCAATGCAGTCGGGGATCAACCTATCTGCTGCCCAGTCCCCGCCGCCGATGACATTGCCGGCTCTAACGGTTGCTAAGGCAACACCATGTTCGCCATAATTATCCTGATTAAAGTATGAATTACGATAAGCGGCCGTTACCAGTTCAGAACATGCCTTACTGTTAGAATAGGGGTCATACCCGCCAAAAGGTTCATTCTCACGATAGCCCCATAGCCACTCTTTATTTTCATAGACCTTATCTGTCGTTACGTTAATAGCGGCTCGTACTGACGGCGTGTTGCGTATTGCTTCAAGGACATTGACTGTCCCCATAACATTTATTTCATAGGTTTCAACAGGTATTTTGTATGAATCACGTACTAAGGGTTGGGCTGCCATATGAATGACGATCTCAGGGTCGGATTCCTGCATTGCTTCGGTTAATTGTTGTGCATTCCGGATATCTCCTTTAATGGAAGATATGGTGTCTGCTATGCCGCATATATCAAAGAGGCTTGGATTGGTAGGCGGCTCAAGGGCATAGCCCGTAATCTCCGCCCCCATTTGATTGAACCAGAGGCATAGCCATGCTCCCTTGAAGCCGGTATGTCCGGTAATGAAGACACGTTTACCGTTATAGAAATTATCAAACATTACCAGACCTTCCATGGGGCTTTATTTGTCTGCCAGAGTTCTTCTAACCTCACCTTGTCACGAAGAGTATCCATGGCCTTCCAAAAACCATCGTGTTTATAGGCGACCAACTGATTTTCAGATGCCAGTTGCTCCAGCGGTTCCTGCTCCCAGGTTGTCTGATCTCCGGTGATATAATCTAACACCTTTGATTCCAGGACGAAGAAACCTCCGTTAACCCAGCCGCCGTCACCTTTGGGCTTTTCCTGAAATTTTTGGATCAGATTATCTTTAATATCCAACGAGCCGTAACGACCGGGAGGCTGGATGGCTGTCATGGTTGCCAATAGATCTTGTTCAGCATGGTATTGTATTAGCTTGGTAATATTAACGTCTGAGACTCCGTCGCCATAGGTGAAGCAAAAACTTTTACCATTAATATATGGTGCAACTCTCTTCAACCGACCACCTGTTAGAGAGTTGTCTCCTGTATCCACTAATGTTACCTTCCATGGCTCAGTATGCCTGTGATGCACTTCCATATTGTTATTGGTCATGTCAAAGGTTACATCAGACATATGAAGGAAGTAATTGGCAAAATACTCCTTTATTATATAGCCTTTATATCCAAGACACACTATAAATTCATTGATTCCATAATGAGAGTATATCTTCATTATGTGCCAGAGGATAGGACGCCCGCCTATTTCAATCATAGGTTTGGGCTTGATATGGGTTTCTTCGGAAATGCGTGTTCCGAAACCACCTGCTAAGATAACTGCTTTCATTTATGTGCTTACTCCAATAATAGTCAGTTGAAGCCTTCAAATGAAGCCTTCAAATTCTGGGGGCGAGCCGAGGCAATCGCCCAGAAAAATTTTATCTGTTTTGTATTTGTTGCTTAATATTTTTATAATATGATTTCAACTCTTTACAATAGTCATTGTGATATCTCTCATAGTATTTTATATAGTTTCTCTTGTAATTTTTTTTGTCAACAGCACTCCTTTCAAGATAAAATTCATCCAGGTAAGCAAGCAGCGTGCGATAAGTGGTATCCAGCAATGAGAGACTATCGATATCCGTATCTTCATAAAAAACTTTTATAGAAAGAGATACCAAAAATAAAGTTTTAAAGCTAAGATGAGTGTACATTTTCATAAAGGTACTAAAATCTTTTTGGCATACATCTAAGTCTTTAAAGATATTGACAAAACCTTTATGCTGATCGAGACGTCCTTCTAAAGTGGCATACAGGGGTACCGACTTCCTTGGATTGATGGCAGTGTCAACGGGGCCTGTAATTTCTTTCTCAGCTTCTCCCTCATTTATTAAAACAATATCCAGGCCTTGTACTGATCTGTATTGACACAATAATAACTCAAAAAACATGTGCGGATAATAAAGGCATGCCTCGTTATCCAGATGAGATTTAACGTACTCGATTCCGTTATGTTGCTTTAACAACCCATTATTAAGAACCATGCCAGACATATAATTTGAGGTTAACATATATGTCAATAGGGCATCTTCCCCCGCTTCCGCCAATTTGAATGATGGAACAAAACCCTGCTTATCGCCTTTGGTTCTGACAATTGCCAAACTATCTTCACTATTCCTCAATATACTCATTAATTTAGGCAAAACTTGAAGATTCACCAAATCTTCATCACTCAAAAGCAAGAGGAATTTCCCCTGCGCTATTTCACATACTTTGCAGATATTGGGGGCAAAGTCCTGGTTTTCTTGAAAAGAGAAATAGGTTAAACGCGAATCATCTATTTTGCTGATTTTATCGTAATAATCTTTGCTCGCATTTTGGGTGCCGTTATTTGATAATACAATCTCTATTTCCTCGTCATAATAACATTGCAAATTGTGGATGACATTGTCATACGCGCGATTGCCCCTGTTATAGCTTGGGATACATATACTCAGCAGGATATTGTCTCTCCGGCGGCATTTTTCTGATTTACTGATGCGCCCCCTGTGAATTTCATCCATTGTATTTTTGACCTGTTGAGCTGTAT
>JALTEL010000482.1 GCA_027073945.1 Caldifarciminota bacterium
ATTTTATCGTATTTGACAAATCAAAAAAGGAAGGCAAAGAGACAAGTATTACAACCATCCAAACCGTCAAAAAACTTGCTTATTATCATCAATATTTTGCGGTGAATAAAGCGGTGGAATCCACTTTGAGGGCAGTGGGTATAAATAAAGAAAGAGAAAACATTGTAAGAGAAGAACCTGCTCTCTATGGGCTTAAAGATGTTAAAAAGCAACCTTTCGGGGATAGAAAAGCAGGTGTAATCTGGCATACTCAGGGGAGCGGGAAATCTCTGTCAATGGTGTTTTTCACCGGAAAAATTGTTCTTATGCTGGATAACCCAACCATATTGGTAATCACTGACAGAAATGACCTTGACGACCAGTTGTTTGATACCTTTGCGGCTTCAAAACAACTTCTCAGGCAGGAGCCAATTCAGGCTCAGAGCAGGGAGCATCTGAAAAAACTTCTGAATGTTGCATCCGGTGGTGTTGTATTCACAACCATTCAGAAATTCCAGCCGGAAGAGGGGAATGTTTATCCTCTGCTTTCGAATAGGAGAAACATTATTGTCATAGTTGATGAAGCCCACCGAACACAGTATGGATTTAAGCCTAAAACAATTGACGAAAAAGACGAGAATGGGAATATCATTGGTAAAAAGGTTGTTTACGGCTTTGCAAAATATACCCGTGATGCACTGCCAAATGCAACCTATATTGGATTTACAGGCACTCCCATTGAAAAAGAAGATAGAAACACGCCTGCGGTTTTCGGAAACTATGTTGATATTTATGACATATTACAAGCACAGGAAGATGGGGCAACTGTGAAGATTTACTATGAGAGCAGACTGGCAAAAATAATTCTCAGCGATGAAGGTAAAAAACTGGTCGCCGAACTTGACAAGGAACTGGAGAAGGAAGACCTTGCGGAAGCCCAAAAAACTAAGGCAAAATGGACACAACTTGAAGCACTAATCGGGAGTAATGACCGCATAAAACAGATTGCTAACGATATAGTAAACCATTTTGAACAGAGGCAGGAAGTTTTTGAAGGCAAGGCTATGATAGTCACTATGTCAAGACGGATTGCTGCGGATTTATACGATGCTATTATCAAGATACGACCACAATGGCACAGTGATGACCTTAAAAAAGGCACAATCAAGGTTGTAATGACATCCGCATCTTCAGACGGCCCAAAAATGATTAAGCACCATACGACAAAGGAGCAAAGACGGCTACTGGCAGAACGAATGAAGGATCCGGAAGATAATCTTAAATTGGTCATTGTGTGTGATATGTGGCTTACAGGATTCGATGTTCCCTGTCTCCATACTATGTATCTTGATAAACCAATGAAGGGACATACCCTTATGCAAGCAATTGCCAGAGTAAATAGGGTCTATAAAGACAAACCGGGTGGATTGGTTGTTGATTACCTGGGTATCGCATCCGACCTGAAAGAGGCGTTATCGTTTTATTCCGATAGTGGTGGAAAAGGTGACCCCGCCGTTCTTCAGGAACAAGCCGTTCATCTGATGCTCGAAAAATTGGAGGTTGTTTCCCAGATGTTTCACGGTTTTAACTACAAACATTACTTTAACGCAGATACTTCCACGAAATTATCAACAATCCTTTCCGCAGAAGAACACATACTCAGCCTTGAAAAAGGAAAAAAACGGTATATTGACCAGGTTACCGCATTATCAAAAGCATTTTCTATAGCTGTTCCCAATGAACAGGCAATGGCGGTTAAAGATGAGGTGGCATTTTTTCAGGCAGTAAAAGCCCGATTGGTAAAATTTGACCGCACCGGAACGGGTAAAACCGATGAAGAAATTGAAACTGCAATCAGACAGGTCATAGACCAATCTCTT
>JALTEL010000483.1 GCA_027073945.1 Caldifarciminota bacterium
TAGAATCTTTATCTCTACGCCCCTTTTTGCTTTGTCAATTAACAATGGGATAAACCTTTCAATCCCATTATAATCCAAGAAAGGGGAACATATGTATATACTTTCCTCGGCACAATGAAAGATTTTTGAAAAGCCCGATTGAAGAGTTTCAAGAGGGGGGTTGAGTTTTTTAAATGTAGCGGAAAGCCCATATATATTATATGGAGGCAAGGTCACGAGAATCTTGGGGAACTCTTCAACAGAAGATTTCTCAATAATTTGCAGGTTAGGAATGCGCAATAAGACCAACTTATCTCCTGTCTGTTTGATAGAACCCACCATCATGAGATAGCGCAAACTTTCCTCTATGAACTCTTTATTTTTCAAGTTTTTCTTGAGAAGTTGTCGTTTTAGTTCCTCTCTACTCATGGGACTTTTGAGCAAAACAAATAGTTCGTTGAAAAACTTCAAATCCTCTTCTGAGACCGATAAACTGACGCCTTCACTCATATTATCCCCAATATGATGCCCTGAACCTATGTTCTCCTATAAACACATCCCTGTCTAGTAACTGATTAAATTCTGAACATACATACTCTGGGAGATACATGCAAGAAAAACAGGCTCCCTTTTCTGAGATACAAGATGGATCAAAATTGCATTCCCTCATACTGAGTTTCATGTCAGTAAACCAATCCTGAATAGAATGATTAAAGACATATTTGAATCCACCTATGTTGATACTAGATGTTGAGTAGAGGAGGAATGACGCATGATTTACAAATAGCATTTCACTACAGGAATCGCTATCTAATCCAGTATAAACCGACAGATTGTTCAATAGGGAGTGCGAAAGGGTGTGTATAAGGGTTTTAACCGCTTTATAAGCATTTGTCCCATCCTTTAACTTAAGAAGAAGGGCAATCGCTTCATTTCTGCCAAAAAATTGGCCAAGTTCACCAATCAATTCGTTTCTTTCTAACCACTTACAGACATTGACAGGGTTAAGGGAGATTAGTAGACCCTCAGTTTCAAATGTATGGATATAACTAGTCATTTTTTCTTTCTTTTTGTCCCAATTTGGGTTGAAATGAGGGACAAACCCCTCTTCATAAAATTTATTTACCCCAGAAATAAGGCCAATGTTTGCAGATATGAGTTTTATGTCCGGAAGATACATTATCTCACCAATTCCCAACTCATTTTTTATGCAGTCATAGTTTCTCTTTTTCATCTCCTTAAGTGTTTGGTCACCAATGGTTTCTATATAATCAGCATAGGTTATTGAGTTACTGGTTCCAGAATATGTGCCTGCCATCGAGAAGTAGTCGTTTAGTGCTTCAACATCAACACCAGCATACTCCGCTTTCGTAACTCCAACAACTTCCTCTATCTTATCAACATGGTTTTCAATTTTCCATAATATTTCTGATTCCTCCCTTGAAATCCCAGTTTCTTCTTTCTTTTTAATAAAGCGTGCCTTCTTTTGCTTTTGGTTATATGTTTGATAATCCTCAATCAGGGTGTCGAGATCAACTTCATCTCCATAAAAATCATCTGGTTTGAATCTACCCAAATAGAGCGAAAGCAACAGAAAATCCCTGTCAGAAACTGGTAAATCTATTTCCTCCATTTTTGGAATATCAATGGAATTAATAACAACTGGGGTATATATGCCTCCTTCCTTTATAGTAAGGGGCTTGAATTTGCTAGGCTTATCGGATGATATTTTTGTTCCGTTTATTTTATGGTCGCAACTAAACCTAAATATATCAATAGGCTCCTTCTTGCCGTTGTCACTACACTCTCTGCAAACAACTTTCCAAGTTGCCAATGAATCTTTATCTTTCCATATTAACTTCAAATGGTTCTGTCCATGTTTATCACAATAGTACATATCTAGTGGTCGGATGTTGCCACAAGTCTCGCAGAACATCAACAAAGAAACCTGTTCGTAACTCCCATCACAGTTATCTCTGCGGCAGTGGTTCGGATCGAAAGAGCTCCATTCATCCTTTGAAACTATCCTTAAGTCACCACACTTATCACAGACAAATGTACGAGGATATATCATGTGTTTACCCGTTTTTTCCAATCCCCCCTCTTCTTCTTCTCCACTTACAAACTTGTACTTTTTCAAGAGTAAATCATCCTTTCGAGTATTCAGAAGAGGAGCTAAGGTAAGGGCATATTTTTCTATCCTAGAGTTGTACCTTTTTGCTATATGTCTGAATAGTTTTTCCTTTAGTCGTTCTGGATTATTTAAGTCCAAATTCCCATCTGTTTCAACAGAAACAATCTTATGAGCAAATCTTTCTTTATTAAACATTAGATTCCTTGCTACATGGAATACAACACTACTTGAGGGGGTGTCGTGAGAAAAACGCTCTGTTACATCTTCTTTTCGCATATTTTATCACCTTGAAATCTTCTTTAACACTTCAATATCCCCAGATATTGGTACGATATGTGTACTGTCTTGAATTCCCCTCATCCCATACTGAGTTTTAAACTCCTGAATTGCACTATCTTTTAGAGCATTTGGAAAGAAAGAAACTTTAGATCCTGTATATTTCTCTAGATAGTTGAGCCTTCGTTCAACTTCATCATTTATTCTCTCTCTGAAAAACTCTGCACCAGGAACAGGAACAAAAGACAAATAACTCTTTTTCAAGAAATCCATAAGTTGCTTTCTGTTGTCAGTATCAGAAAAAACATCTTTTACATCTTCAACACGGTAAATTGGTCGTTCCAATTTTTCAGAGAAGTAGGTCAATATTGCGGCATTGAATATCGAAGTAAATGTTTGCTTGAATCCCAATTCTGCCCAGCGGGACAAGGGCACTGGCTCTACCTTATGCTCTATAATACTGTGGTATTCAAAGAAATTTTGATAGAAACTCAAGTCTCTGGCACGATTGGGATAGAACCAAACAAACACTATTCCTGGATATTTTCTACCAACTCTGCTTAATGCCTGTATGTATTCAGAAGTGGTTCTGGGGATGCCCTGAAATATCATGAAATTCCACTTGTCTATGTCTACACCATGGGAAACTACACTCGTGGAGAATGTGGCAAAAAAGGCCCTATCATCTCTATTTATTATGTATTCAATAAGTTTTTTAATTTCGTGGAGTTCATTATTTCCAGTAAGGGTAGTTGCAGCAATTTTATTAGTTTTAAGCTTTGAATTCGCTACTGCATTGAGGTAATACTTCATTGAATAAACATCTGATTTTTTATTGTGGTATGTCAGCAGATTTTTGTATTTCTTAAGAATATCAGATAATTCTTGTTCAGAAACTCCAAGTTCGTTTTTGTAATCTTCTATGCTGTTCTCCACCGCACCTATAAACTCTGCCAAGTACCTCAAAGTTAAAAGAGAGGCATACTGATTATCTCTCATATTGGGTTTTAAGCCCACGAGATACCTTTGATTAAGCTCTCGGTCTCCAATTCGTTCTAACTTGAAAAATATGTCATCCTCACTCCCTTTTCCATTTGGTGAATGCCCTGGAAAGACATTTATTTCTTTGCCATAAAGATTCTTGATTTGTTCTTTTGCGCCAGTCATCGTAGCAGTCATGCATATATTTTTAACTCTGTTTTCAGTTAACTCTTCCTGTAGTGTTTCTAAAAGGCTTTCAAAGTGGGAATCTATGGTTCCAAATTCGGCCCGGATTAAATGCATTTCATCTTGTATGACGAGGGTCGGGGCTGTGCTAAAAGACCTGCTAACATGAGTTCCATTCTTTTTACATAAGCCACTATCGGTTTCTACTTCACAGATGTCTCCGCCGGGTATAAAGCCATGGCCATCAGGGCACTCATCAAGGCTTCCACCAAGCAGATTACGAAATCTCCGATTAGAAGATACGCCAGCCAGCTTATCTACAGTACAAACCATGAATGTAGGTAAAAAGCGATATGTCTCTTCGTCAGTAAAGAATAACTTAAATTCCTCTCCGCAATTTGTACACTTATGAATTATGTATCTCTCCTTTTCTTTGAAGTCTAAAACAACATCACCATCACAAAACGGGCACTTATCGATTATTGTACCGGGGATGAAATGTCCCTTATCTCTTTCTTTCTTAATTTCATCGATGATGGGTTTTGTATGTCTAGGAAATTCTTTGGATGACCCGACAAAATAAGAAACGGAAAAATCATGTCCAGCAATACGCTCTTCTTTACGAATTTTTTCAGCCCATATAATGATATTTGCGATACGCTGAAGTTGCTGAACGGACAACATACGCAATGGAAACTTTGTTATGGCCGTAATGCCATATTTTTTTCCGGTCAATCGGTCATAAAAGGCGGCAAAAACAACAATTCCAAAATATGCTTCCGATTTCCCACCTCCAGTCCCAACATGAATTATCTCCGTAATATCTCTTCTCTTTGTTTTGTCAACTATGTCTGGTATTAGGGAAACTATGAAAAATATCTGGAAACCTCTCCACCCATCGTATCTACTTGCTTTGTGAAATGTCTTATTAAGGAGTTGAAATGCTTTTTTGGCTTCAGCAACAGATTCCAAAACCTCTATTCCTTCTCTGAAACGTTTATTTAAACCTTCCATGTGGTCTACATTTTTCTTGTACTCTTTTTCAGAATACCTTGGATCCTGCTTCCACGACATAACTCTTTCTTCTATGAGTGCCTCCAGCTTTCTAAGTTCTTCAATTCCTTTCTTAGTCTCAAGATTCTCGAAATTAAACCTTACAGAGTCTATGCTAACTTTAGGGACCAACTTCTTTTGTTCAAAAATGTAGTAATGCTTTGTTTTAATAACTCCTTCATTTTTATTATAGTCTGCATGACAATTAAGAGTTCTGGTGAAATTTTCTATACTGTGCTTAGTGGCATCATACGAATACTCGTATTTAAAAGGGCACAAAGAGTGTTTCGAAACATCTATCTTTAAATTACAGTTAAATAGAAATGTTTCCACCCCCTTTAACTCATCACTGTTGTTTACGAAACTGACAGAAATCATTTTGCAACCTTTAAAGTCTTCTTTTTTATACTCTATAGTGGCTTTCCACTCTGGAAGTTGGCCAGTCCTTTTCTTCAGCCTCTTTATTTCACTCAAATAACTCTTTTCATCTTCTAGAAAAGCAGAGTTAATCTTACTCCCACTGATGA
Organism: Caldifarciminota bacterium; assembly: GCA_027073945.1. Next base: position 5,137 of record JALTEL010000483.1, read on the forward strand.
GTAAGTTTTCATCTTCTAATATCTTTGATTTGGCCGATGAAAAATCTAACTCCACTTTGTTCTTTCCTTTTGAGAAGACGACTTCAGGATAATTTATCAGGTCGATTCGTTTCCAAATCTTTGTTAGTTCTACTTTTTCTGGGAGGTGGTTTCCATAATATCCTTCAACATGCTTTTTTTGCTCTGCATATGTGGGATAGACCCGATAGTATAGTGAAAAACTTGGAACAACTTTAATTTCCTCTTCTGTCCCTGTGTGTATTAAGAACTTAACAGTCATACTATTGTTTTTTACACTGCTTATGGTTCGAGCTTTATTTACACTAGTAATTACCGAGTCATCAGAAGAAGAGTAATTTTTACTCCTATCACCCAAAGTCCCGAGAACTATTAGTTTTGAAGGAAGATCCACCTCAAGTCTCTCCGACTCTTTATGGCTACCTTCCAGTTTGCCTAATATGTCTTTTATCATCAATTCCGAGAACTTCTCCATTGCTGTGTATTCGCTCATACGATTCCCCTTTATCCTTCAGAGTTTTCGCAGATTAGCAATAAGTTTTTGCGATTTATACTCCACGAAGATTATGAGATGCGCATATATAAAGTTTTGTGGAATAAGCAGTCTTTACATCATTGCAAAACCCTTAAATCCCCCCTCTCCCATTCACTCCCATGGCCACTTGGAATATCCGGGTCCTCGATTCCTCATACCGCACGGTAAACGATGCCCTTACCAACGAACTGTTCGGCCGCTGAGATGTTATAAATTTATAGGCCGCTGGCCTTACCGAACACTATAATAGTACTCCTCGGTGTAAACTTCCTCTCTTTGTTCTTTAAGTCTGGCATAGGGCAGAGAACTTTCGTCTATTTTTGCATATTTGCCTTCACGAGTCTGCTTCAGGAATGTCAACAGTGCCTTTTCTTCCTTTTCTCTTGCTTCTTTACTTTTTTCCTCCATATTCTCTCCTCCTTATTCAAGAATTATTTTTCGTCCGGTTTCCATCTCAATCTGATTTTTAATCCCTAGCAGGTCTATTTCAAACCCGCAACTGCCAGACTGTTTGTCTCTAACATATTTGTTCTCTACTGTTTTCTCTTATGACGAGCATCTATTTAAGTTTTTTCTAGTTTCTAAGACAAAAAGAAGTAACCGCTCTCTTGGAAAGAATTCTCAGTGGCATCTGCAAAACCCTTAAATCCCCCCTCTCCCATTCACTCCCATGGCCACTTGGAATATCCGGGTCCTCGATTCCTCATACCGCACGGTAAAGGATGCCCTCACCAACGAAC
>JALTEL010000484.1 GCA_027073945.1 Caldifarciminota bacterium
TTCGATTTCTCCTCAGAAAAGAAGATGCAACGACAGGAACCTTCCATTGAGGCTATTTTGGAGATGATCTTGCTAGGTTGCCGGTCAAACTTAGCGAGCCGAGTGGTACAACTTTTTCACCGCACTGTCATGATTTTTAGCGCAGCATGTAGCCTTGCTTCACTGAGAGGATGGAAGTGAGAACCTGTACTTAAAATTTCCTCAGCCATGCGGTAGGAATTATCGCTGTTCGCGCAAAGCGGGCAGGGGGATTTTCCCTTTTTCTTCCAATACTTTCCACCAGTTCCATTCGTCTACGACGTAGAAAAATATAGCGGCATAAATATCATACTTTTCATCATCTGGATGATAGTATCTAAAAGCAGTGTCTGAGCCATCATCATAGATTATCCCAGGGTATTCACCCAATAACAACCCGATCTCATTACGAAGGACATTTGCTAGGGTTGGGAAAAACACTGTTGCCTCGATGGCCACTACCCATTTACAGTGAACAAAGTCAGGTAAATAAACGATTACCCAGGCATGGCGCGATTCTGATAAGGGATCCCAAGGTGTGGGGCCGACTGCAATCCACGCATCAAAGCCCGAATTCTCAAGTGCGCATTCTAACCAAGCCGAAGCCTGGGAACAGTCGTAAACATTTAGCTCGTAATGCGAGGTCAATTGAACAAAATTTTCTAGGAAACTGCCAAGTCCATCAACCGTATCAGGATATTTCGGAAAGGGGCTAATCTTGTAGTACCAAGAGGAAAGCCAGTTAATTATCTCTGTTTGGGAAGGACTGAGGGGATAAATAGAGGCAGTGGAGAAAGAGTAATAACCGGAAAAAGACATCGTTTCATGACCGTCCCGAAGGAATTGAATTTCAGCATCAGACTGATTGCAAGAAAGAACCCTACCAATACGGGGCGTAGCGCCCCAATAAGCTAAAACAAGTTGTCCAATTGAGAAGCGAGGAGAAGGAGAGGCGACTTCAATAGGGCCATATACGGACGTACCCGGAGCACCCTGATCATCTGTAACCGTAAGCGTAATTATATATGACCCTGCTGTAACATACGTGTGTGTGATAATAATGCCTGTCCCTGTTGTTCCATCTCCAAAATCCCAGGTGTAGGAAACGATTTGTCCTCCCGGGTCTGGGTCAAACGATCCTGAAGCGTCGCATGTTACAGTGAGAGGTGCTGGGCCGCTGATAGGTGAAATGTACGCTTCTGCCTTTGGTGGAGAATTATGTCTTGTAACCGTAAAATGCTTCGTTATGCTATCCGAAGCATTTTGGTCATCATAAACAGTAAGCGTCATTTCGTAATAGCCAGGATCAGTGTAAGTATGCGTTCTAATCTTTCCAGTTCCCAAAGGCACGCCCCCATTGCTCCATTCATAGCGAACGATTCTCCCATCCGGGTCAAAGGAGGCGCTAGCATCAAAAGTTACGGTGAGAGGCGCAGGCCTAGAGTCGGGAGTGATAGTAAAATCAGCAACTGGCGGTTTGTTAAATAGCCCCCTGCATCCGAAGAGAAGAAAAAGGAGGCCAACCAATACAAAGCTAAAAGCTATGCATGCTCCTATCCTTCGCATAACTTGACCCTTTTATATAGCACATCCAGGAAACATGGTAATTGTACGTTTCATTTCCGGCAATCTCCTCTAGGTCTTGCCGTGGCCTCTATGTGCTTGGCTGTTTTGTTAGCTTGTAATAAGTAGCTAACTTGCTTTCCTCAGGAGATGGAACAAGGAGATCGAAAAGGGAGAAGCCATAGCCAATAACAGTTAGATATGGCCATCCCAAAAAGAAGGATGAAGTCCCAGCCGCTGCGTTTAGAACAGCCCAGATATATCTGTTGA
>JALTEL010000485.1 GCA_027073945.1 Caldifarciminota bacterium
GTGACATAAAGATTAAAGGGGACATGTATGATAGCTTTATGGGCTATATAAAAAAGAATGATGACATAATTCTTTCTGCGAGAGATATAGCAGATATTATTATTCAAAAATATGATGGCAAAAGAACTTTTTTTTTCCTTCCTGAGGAGATTATATTTTTACAGCAAAACATAAAAGAAAAAATAAATCAATATCCAAGCAAATTATTCTTTAGAAACACCACCTTCCTAAATGATAGGAAAGCATATATGACTTTTAAGAAAGTAATCTCTAATTACAGAGGATGGGATTCTGTAATTGTGAGAGAAGGTCCAAAGTACTACAACCCTGAGTTTAAAAGCGAATCTAAACCGTTCAAAATGGATTTAAGGAATACAGAATTAAAGATGCCGGAATATCTAGAAGAGTATAGTGATAATTGGGATACTGCATTGACAATATTTACGGCTTATAGAGAGTTTGTTGGAAATTGGGATGCAACAAATATAATTAACAATGATGAATCCTTTCCATGTATGATACCTAGACATCTAACTCATACTGTAGTATCTATGGACGACATAATTGAGGATATAGATAATGAACATTCATTTACACCTGGTGGAAGTGGATTGTTTTGGTGGTTATTTAGAGATCGGGCTAAAGAGTTGGCTAATTTTTTAAAGAGCGTTGGGATAGAAAAAACACGCTTTTATTTAAAACCATCTATAAAAGATTATCCCTATTCTGATGATATACGCCTAATGATAGAACCTGAGAGTAAAATAGTATTGATATTTAATGATCAAGATGATACAGAACCATATATGCGATTAGCCCATGGGTTTCGCCCAAGATTCTCCATTCCTCAAAGAATAAAATTCGCATTTAAAGGACAGAAATATAAGGTTTCAAAAAGAAGGACAAAATGAAGGTGATGATAAATTGAAAGGGTATAAAATTCCAAAGGATATGGGTATGATATTGTTGGGCGCGGTTCCTTTCTTGGGCGCTGCCAATTACGTCTCCGAATATTTCATTAGAAAAAACTTTTCCAAGGATGACAGCATAATCCAACTGTTGGAACCCCATTCAAGGGACATAACAATTTCAACATTGCTTTTAGACGGGTTCGGAACGGCAGCCATAATAACGGGAGAGCCTGGAAGCGCGCTGGCAGCGTTCTCATCATCCGCAATAATCAGGGCATATACCTACCTGATGGACAATCATCTTTTTAGGGACAAGGACAGTAGATTAGAATACAAAGGCACCTTTCCGCTGGGCGGCATGATTAAAGCCTCGTTCCAAAAGGATTCCAAAATGCTCGAATCAATGGTGGGCGCCGCTCAAATCAAAAAAGGAGATGATATAGATGAAAGATATTAAGAAAATCAAAAAGGATTTGGGCATGAGTTTAATAGGGGCTGTTCCTTTCTTGGGAACCATAAATTACACTGTAGAATATTCGCTAAGAGGGATGTATTCAGCAAAATCATTTGTGGTTACCGCAATTTCCAATCCGCTTACTCTTTCAACTGCGGGACTAGATGGTATGGGCGCTTCAGAGATTATAATTGGGCATTACAATTCTGCCGCGGCGCTGTTTGCCACATCGGCGGTGCTCAAAACAGCGGTATACGCAATCAATACGCACATAATCAGAGAACGTCTAAAAAAAGAATACAAAGGATTTTTCCCATTAGGCACAATAATCAAATCATGGATTAATAAAGAAAGCAGCGAAAACGCGCTCGAATCGATGCTCGACGGCGCATGAAGAAAAAACCTGCATTAAAAATTTCTTTTGATAACTCAAAACAAGCCTTTCTCTTATAAAGAGAAACGTTTGCGAAAGAGAAGAAATAAACT
>JALTEL010000486.1 GCA_027073945.1 Caldifarciminota bacterium
CCCCAATGTCAAGACAGAAATCAGGTATATTTAAGTTTGGTTTCCTTCTATGATAAGGCATCATTTCCCATTTTATTAGATTTTCTTGATTCATAATATACCTCTTCAGGAGTTTTATAATCCAAAGCACTATGGAATCTTTCAGTATTATAGAAAAGAAAATAGTTTCTGATATTATCCTCTGCTTCCCAGACATCACTGTAGTCTTTAAGATAGACCTCCTCGTATTTAAAACTTCTCCATAGTCTTTCTATAAAGATATTATCAAATACCCTTCCCCTTCCATCCATACTTATAAGGATATTATGAGAAAGAAGCACATCTGTAAAATCACTGCTTGTATATTGTGAACCTTGATCCGTGTTAAATATCTCTCTGGCTTTACTGTAATTAGTGCCTCTTTTAATGCCTCTATGCAAAATTTTTTATCAAGGCTTATGGAAAGCTTCCATGAGATCACATATCTTGAGTACCAGTCCATAATAGCTGTAAGATATACAAAACTTTTCTCACCTTAATGTTATATCTGAGAACCATACCTGTTGAGGGATTTGGCGATAGAGCGGCCCGACTAGGCCTGGTGCGCAGACATCACATACATAAGGATTGTTGCACGGGTTTCTCTATCTCGTGGCCATTATGGGACTGGTACAGCCGGTATGTGCTGGCATGGTAACTCTCTAAGTCGCTCGACAAGCAGTTCTGTCTCAATGCGATTGACAAGGCGCTAGCGATCTCGCAGCCCGAGATGTTCAACAGTAACCAGGGATCGCAGTTTACGAGCAATGAGTTTACGGGAAGGCTTGAGACCGCCGGAGTCAGGATAAGCATGGACGGCCGAGGAAGGGTCTTCGACAATATCTTTATCGAGCGTCTGTGGAGGTCCGTGAAGCAGGAGGAGGTGTATCTTCACAGTTACGAGAGCGTCAGAGACGCCCGGGACGGCCTTACGAAGTACTTCCGGCTCTACAACACCGAGCGGCTGCATGATGCATTGGGCTACAGTACGCCCCATGAGGCGTACTTCGGGGTAGGCAGAAACGATAACGGACAGACTGGACTAATCCACCTTAAAGAAGCCTGTTTTTTGTCTTGACAATGGGGAGGAGTTCAATCTCAAGATGTAGAGATCCAAGATCAGAGTTCGATTATTGAGGTTGGATACGGCGATGGCAGAGTTTCTGACTCTTTGAAGAGGAAATTCAAACTGACGGGGATTGATATCGACAGGTTTAAACTTAGACAATTTCCTGGTGAAAAAATTTTAGCTAGCATTTCGAATATTCCGGTAAAGGACAATAGCTTTGATTTAGTGTTATGTACCGAGGTCCTTGAGCACTTGGGACGACAAAGTTTTCTGCGTGCCCTCCTAGAGCTTTCACGCATTTCAAGAAGATACATTTTAATCACCGTGCCTTTTCGAGAAGCCCTTCCAGCCCAATGGGTGAAATGCTCAAAATGTGGTCAAGTATTCCATGCATGGGGGCATGTAAGACGCTTTAACTTGAAAAGTTTAAAGGGGCTTTTTTGCCCCCATTTTTACCTTGGTTGAGATAAAATATTTAACTCCTACCGAGGCATACATACCATCTTTTTTATTTTTCATCGCCAAAAAGTTTGGAAACGCTTGGGGGGGGGAGTGATATTTTTTGTCCTAAATGCGGATCTCCACCGATTAATTGTGAAGGCAATATTTTTGGTAAAGTACTGATGAGAATTATCTGGCGAATCAATAAGATGTCTCCCTTCAAAAAGCCAATTTGGATAACTTGCCTATTTCAAAAAATAGGTAAAGCTTAAAAAGACTTCTAAGAAATAAAAACCAAAGTTAACAGAAAAAAAGACTAACCA
>JALTEL010000487.1 GCA_027073945.1 Caldifarciminota bacterium
ATATACATTTATTTATTACATTTGTTACATTTATTACATAAATTTATTACATTTATTACATAAATTTATTACTTCTATTGCACAGATAATGGCACGATTTTTTTTTGCTACATGGAGGGTTAAATCATCTTTCCATTCTCGATGGATGGTGGTGTGAAGGATTCAGGGAAGGCAGGGGATGGGGCATTGGAATAAGATATTTTGATCAACTTGAAGGAAGCCGCGCCGAAACCATGTGGCTGCAGGCAAAATGCGGCTATTTTTTTATTTTCTGCAGCTTATATTGTCCTTTAAAACTGCCCAGCGCATATTCAAGTGAGGCGCATCGTTTTCTTTCCGCTTTAAGAAGTCTCATAAGGTTTGAAACTAATGCATCCCGGCAGAATTCCGCCCTGGTTCCCACTTCCTTGAGCTGGGCATCCATCATTTCTGTAAGTTTATCGATCTGCAGCTGCATTTTTGCTATTTTTTCTTCGATTTGATCAAGAGCAGGAGAATCGTCATCCAAGACTTTCTGGGGAGACTGCTTAAGTTTCTGTTTTGTGAATACACCCATACCACTTTTATCTTCGATCACCTGGGTCAGTATATCCGGGGTTATTTTTTTTGTATCATCCGCATATCCATATACAAGGGCTGCATCACACAATAAATTTATGGTTCTCGGTATTCCGCCCGATGCCTTGAATATCATTTCAATAACATCCATGGGAAACAGATCCGGACTGCCGCCGGCTTTATCAAGGCGATGTGCAATGTATGCTGCCGTTTCATCAAGTGTCATGGCAGACAGATGATAACTTACCGAAATACGCTGGGCAAACTGCTCAAGTCCCGGACTCTGTATCTTATCCCTGAGATCAGGCTGCCCAACAATCATGATCTGCAGCAGCATCTCCTCATCCGTCTGGAGATTTGAGAGCATCCTTATCTCCTCAAGGACTTCATCGGACAGGTTCTGGGCTTCATCAATTATTAAAAGAACTCTGCGCTTTTCTGCATATTTTTCAATGAGAAAATCATATAAAATTGTAATGGCCTTTGCCTTTGTTATGCCGTCATCATATTCAATTTCAAATTCATTCAGGATAAGTTTGATCAGATCATTGGATAAAATATTGGTATTAAATATAACCGCAACATCCATATCTGCTTCAATCTGGTTCAACAGATACCTTATCAGCGTGGTTTTACCAATCCCTATTTCACCTGTGAGCATTACAAACCCGATTTTTTCGGTTAGACCGTACTCAAGAAAGGTTAAAGCATGCCCGTGTTCATTACTCCTGTACAGGTAACCCGGATTTGGAACCAGACTGAACGGTTTCTCTTTAAACCCAAAAAATTTCGTGTACATTTACTGATCCTGCTTATTGAGAACAAATCCGAGAAATTTGTCTTGGGGCAGCAGTTCAACTGCTCTTTTTACATCTTTTTTTGATGTAACACCTGCCTCAACCACCATGAGAATACCATCCATGAGTGGAGCCATTGCAATGGCTTCAGATCTTTCAAGTACAGGGGGAGCATCAAAAAAAACATACCGGTCATGATACCTGCTTCCCATTTCCTGTACAAGTTTTGCCATCATCTCTGAAGATAGCAGTTCAGATGAATCTATAACAGTTCTGTCCCCGGAAATAAGGGTAAGTTTTTCCACACCCGGCCAGATTATAAGATCATTTAAAGGAACATCATCGAGAAAATAATCGATCAGGCTGAGTTTGCTCTCTATGCCAAGATATTTGTGGATATCCTGGCCTTTAAGATCGCAGTCCACAAGGAAAACCGTGTGATTCAACGTCCTGGCAAAGGTTAATCCCATATTGATACAGGTGACTGTCTTGCCT
>JALTEL010000488.1 GCA_027073945.1 Caldifarciminota bacterium
GTCTGGATTCCGGGACTGGACGAGGTTCCCATGTCCATTTCCACCATTGAAGAGGGCGGAATGCGGAGCATTACGGTGAAGGACATAGGCGAGGCGACACACGCCCTCTGCACGATGAACCTAGGGGATGCAATCGGCATAAGGGGGCCGTTCGGAAAGGGCTACACATTTGTGGGGGAAAAAATACTGCTGGTGGGCGGCGGTTCGGGCATGGCCTCGCTGATTGTTGCAGCAGAGAGATATGCGGATATGAAAAAGGATGTAACGCTCTGCATCGGCGGGAGAACCGAAGATGACCTGCTGTTCCGGGAACGGGCGGAAAAGAGCGTCAGGGTGGAAGTGGCAACGGACGACGGCTCTGCCGGATACCACGGCTTTGTCACGGAGCTTGCAGAGAAACTGATGGATGAGGAAGGATACGACATGGTGGTTGCATGCGGCCCGGAGGTTATGATGAGGAAGATGCTGGACATGGCCGTTGCCCGAGGTATAAAGTACGAAGCCTCGCTGGAAAGACTCATGAAGTGCGGAATCGGTGTGTGCGATGCGTGTGCCATCGGCGGCTACCGTGTCTGCAAGGGTGGACCAGTATTCCCCGATAAAATACTTCTCACAATTGATGAATTTGGAAAGAGGAGAAGGGACAGGTCGGGGCGGCTTGTGAATCTCTAATCTGAATCCTCTTGGCTATATTCCAGACCCGTACAGAAGCCTTTCACTTAATGTAAATTTTTAGGCCCTTTGGAAACCGTTCCCTTTATAAACTTCATCAGTTATTCTTTCCTATTCCTCGTTCCTCGTTAAGGGAGGTGTTTTTAGTCTTCTTTCATCAGTATTTTGATGAGCTTCTCTACTTATTATGCCTTGAGTTTTTATTGGTTAATAGTCGCGGATGATACAGTTTCTCTCCTTTAAACTTTGGAGAGATAATGACAGATTACTGAACACAGTTCGTGTCTTCAAGAACGGATAAAAAAGGACATTACGAACATAAGTTCGGAGAGTTTCTGGAAGAACGGTATAAACACATACTTGCCAGAATTCACCATCCACAAATCAGAGCGGTGGAACCGCTCTTCACATTACTGCCGATAATGAACAAATGGGAAAATTGAAAGGTTCTTCGGGACGGTAGAAGCAAAGAAGAGTTTTTTCAAAGACATGAATGAGCTTATGAGGTGGCATAACTACGATAAACCACATGTGAGGATCTATTTAAGAACGCTGAAACTCCTGATGAACCTTTTTGCCGAAAGCTGCCGGTAGATACCCCTGGCTTTTATGTTGGGGGTGTACGCACCGTGAAGGCAAAGTTATTTATTAGGCAAATACCATGGAATGTGTGAGATTAAAAGCTTCTGTTCGCCCATAAATCAAAGTAATTCACTCATGTAATTTTAGTATTACAATTATCGAGTCTTATCTGCCCTCTATACGAGCAGTCCCATAGTGTGTCTCTCTGGGTATATCTCTCTCTTCCCATATCTTACAAGAATCTCCCCGATTTTGTAATTATTATTCAGTACATCGGCCATGGCCCCCATTTCACCTTTGGTATATGAATGGCAGTGCTCACAGGCAGGGTCCAGAGTTCTCTTCGGGATGAACTCCTGCAAAACATATCTTTTGGAGCCGTCAATCCATTTCCCTATTTTCATTATGTCTTCTCTGGTTAGCAGTTCCCTGGGAATAGTTGTCCTGAACTCGTAATCCGGTGCGTTTTCTCTTATTAGGTTCATGCTCCGCTGTATCTGTTGCATATTCACATTTACTCCGGCAAGTTTGGGGTACTTCTCCTTCGGCGCCTTTATGTCCATGGCTATGTAATCAACCAGCTCACCAGCTAACAGATCTTTCAGCATTTCTGGATTGCTTCCATTGGTGTCCAGCTTCACAGGATAACCCATCTTCTTTAATTTTTTTATTAATTTTGGAAGAGCGGGATTCAGAGTTGGCTCTCCACCAAGTACACATATCCCGTCGATGAAACCTCCGGTTACTGCTTCTTTTATTAGTTCTTGTTTTACTGTTGCTCCTAAGCTATTTAGCCTACGAAGAAAGGGAAACCTGAGGAAATCCCACCATTCGCTATCATGTGTGATCATTGCACGGTTTCGTTTATTTTCTTTCAGGATCTCGAACAAATCCTTAGCTTTTATGCTGTAGTCGTAATTATTTAATACAAGGTCTGCGTTCTGGCAATACGGGCATCGAAAGTTACAATTCTCAAGGAATATACTAATCACAATCTTTCCCTCATAGTCCACAGCAGAAAGCTGCATGGAGGCCATTTTTAAAGTTCTACCAGATAAGATTTTATCCCTTCCTTTCTCTTCTCTTTTAGAGTCATCTAATGTGGAGTTTTAAATTTTCCATTACTATCACAGACTATACTTTGTACATATATATTCTTTTCCGTGTCCGATCCCGAAGTTATTTTTCAGTCCGTTCCGGTACGGACATGGCGAAGTTAAACCCGCAAATTCTCTGGATTACGACCGAACAGGGAGTTAGATGCACAACCAGAAATACAAAGGTGCACTGGATTCTTCGGGAGATCGAAAAATGCCGTTTGATGTTTACAACTGCCCAACTGCCAAAACTCCTGATGAAGCTTTCTATCAAAAGCTTCCAGGGACATAGTCTTTGAACATAGGGGTGGTTGATTGAGGTATCTCACGACTGAAAAGGAGTGAGATGTGCCACAGGGTAGCACTGTAAAATTAATTCGGGATACCACAAAGGATGAGAAATAGAGAAACTGTTAAATATGATTTTCTTATCTGCATTGTGGTGACCTACGATGTTAGATTTAAATGTGGCAATGAACAGAGATTCTATACCTAAAGATTCAAAAAAGGAAGTTTATCTCAAACTCGATATATCTTTAAAGGAAATGCCCCAGTTAAGGCCTCCAATAGACCTTTATCTGATATTGGATATAAGTAAATCCATGGAAAAACACGATAAAATAAAATATGCAAAAAGAGCGATTATGAGTATTTTTGATATGTTGGGACAATATGATCGTCTCAATATAGTGGCTTTTTCCAGATACGCAAATATTCTCGGAGAGAATATGAACCAGGACGATAAAGACCCTTTTTATGAGGCTGTACTGAGAGACCTGAGGCCCACAGGGAATACTGTGTTGAGTAGAGCTCTAAAACTGACAAAAGAAGTCATGATGGAGAAAAAGAAGAAAGATAATATTTCTCGTCTTAAGAAGGTAATCCTTATTTCTGATGGGAAGCCCACGGAAAAAAACAACAAGTTGGAAAATTTTGTTGCTTATGTCTATAAAGCATATTCCCCTGAGTCATCATTTATTGGAATTGGAGTCGGCCCAGATTATAATGAAGAGCTTTTAAGAAGCATGGCTGAAGTAACTGGTGGCTCTTGGATGCATATCTCTACTGGTGAGAAGATGGCTCAAAATATAAGCATAGAAGTTGAAAAAATAATGTCTTCTATATACCCAATAAAAATGAGCTTTTTTCCATCTGCAGCAGTGGAAATAGAAGGAGCTTATACTCATAAGCCTTATGTTTTTAATTTGGATTATTTTAGAACAAGAGGCAAAATGGAATGGGGATATAATTTTATTTTACCATCGTTGGGGAAAGATGATGTGGCAACGACTCTAATGAAATTGAGTTTGAATTCTCCGATGGAGGGAACAATGAGGGTGGGGGCGATTAGTTTGTTTGATTTTCAAAACAAAGAGTATAAGAGAGAGGTAACCATAGAAGTCAAACACGAAGATATGGGTGAGAGGAATCCAAAAGTCAGGGAGCTATTTTCTATTGTTGAGATGATGTATTCCGTAAGTAAAAGTTTGGACAATGCCAGAAACCTGACATATATTGAGGCAGAAGCGAAAAAAATCCTGGCAAATCCCGAGGCTAGCGAAGAATGGGGAGAGGAATTACATAAGATTATGGAAGCTATAGAAAGAGCAAAAAATGGTGGTATGAATCCCGAGGACATGAAAAAAACAAAAATTCTATTGATGAACGAAAAAACTAAGGTTGATAAGGAATAAAAAGTCTATTAAAGATATAAAGAAAAGGTAATTTGTATTAAAAGAGTGATTTTATGGAAGAAGTTTATATGGAAGGATTGAAGGGGACTTTAGAGGACGGGCCTCAACCTTTGGAATCTGTAAGGTGTGGGCGTTGTGGCCTTGTTCAGTCTCCAGAGAACCATTATTGTATCTCCTGTGGTGCTGCATTGTATCCGGAAGAATTTAGGTGTTCCTTTTGTGGGTACCCTTTAGAAACTTCGTGGGAATACTGCCCCATGTGTGGTGGTATTTCTTTGATGTCTAAGGCAAGAAGCCCAGCGTATCTTTTGTTTGAACATGGATATAAATTGTGGTTGCCTTCTGATGTCCCCGAAGGGGGCGTGGATATTGGAAGGGAAAAAATACCGCCGACTGTTGATAATGATTCAATATTGCTAGTTTCGAGACGACATTTTAAAATATATACTGCAGAGGGAGACTATTTTTTAGAGGATCTTGGGTCTACAAACGGCACCATGGTCGATGGAATGGAAATAGAGAAAGGGGAACCTATAAAATTAGAAGATGGGGCAAAAATCTTAATTGCCGGAAGAATTATGATAGTATTCAAAAAAGGTGGTAAAAATGGGAAGTAAGTTTTTAAAAGAAAAGATTGGGAGTAGCCGATACTCAAGACATAAGTTATTAAAAGGAATAAAGAATGGGCAGACATCATATAAAACACATTTTGGAGCCATCCTATTTTCTGGGGTTCTAATGCTCAGTATCTTTTTCCTTATTTCTTCCAGTAGTGAGTTTGTTATGGCAGATAATGTTGTTCCATCTGCAAGTGGGTACTTTAACATAACGGAGACGCCGGTAAATACAAATACCTCGATATCTCTGACGCTCAATCTTACCGGCTCAGGCAATGTATCGGCCATAAACATAACCGCTCCTGCGCCATCATTTAATGGGGGAGACCTGTGGGTAAAAGATGTCAACACTTTCAACGGGAGCAGCAGTAGTTGGACTAATGGTACTCAGAATACTACTATAAGAGGTACGAACGCTAACGGAAATAGATTTGTAAACATCACATTGAACCCATATTTTAACAGTACCTCTCCTAATGATAAAATAGCGATAAATTTCACGGCAGTCTCCGGTTCTGTTCCTGCTAATGGAACATTCCGTATCCAATTGTTTAATGGGACGGGGGCAAATTCAGGGCCAATAACTGTTTCTGAAAAATCAGAGGGAAGCCTAAGGATAGAAGTGATAGACAATACCCCTCCTCAGATAGTTGATACTACCTCCGGGAGCCCTACAACCGGCGAGTCCTATGTGATAACTGCAACAGTTACTGACAATGTTGGTGTTTCCTCTGTTCATCTCTATTACTGGTTTGAAACGACCACAGGAAATACGGCAGCACAGAATTCTACCATGAATGACCTTGGCAGTGGAAACTATGATTATACTGTTTCTGTTCCTTCAAACGCCTTAGTCCTGCATTACAACATCTCTGCGACCGATACCTCTGATAACTGGGGTCAGACCGGTGATTTAACTATAACAGTTCTTGATAATGATCCTCCTCAGATAGTTGATACTACCTCCGGGAGCCCTACAACCGGCGAGTCCTATGTGATAACTGCAACAGTTACTGACAATGTTGGTGTTTCCTCTGTTCATCTCTATTACTGGTTTGAAACGACCACAGGAAATACGGCAGCACAGAATTCTACCATGAATGACCTTGGCAGTGGAAACTATGATTATACTGTTTCTGTTCCTTCAAACGCCTTAGTCCTGCATTACAACATCTCTGCGACCGATACCTCTGATAACTGGGGTCAGACCGGTGATTTGACAAAGAGTATTACAGATAATGACAACCCAAGTTCTAAAGCGAACATTTTACCAGAATACGAAACTACAGCACCGTTCACAGTTTATTTCACCTGCAGCGACAACATTAATGTTTCTTATGTTGAGCTATGGTATCGCTTTAACGGTGGAAACTGGACAAAATACAATCTTTCTGGAAACTCCAGGTGGAAGCCAGGTGAGATAATTGAATTTAAAAATTGTACAGAGGACGGATCATATGATTTTTACACAATAGCTGTGGATTCTGCTACAAATAGAGAAACGGTTCCCATTGGTAAGGATGCCTATACCACTCTTGACAGATATTCGCCTACTTCATCTCTGCCTGATTTGCCAATCTACGAATCTTCTAAAACTTTTGAAATACCATTTAATGCTTCTGATAACGGTAGCGGGGTCAAAACAGTAGAATTGTTCTACAGATATAACAATGGTTCTTGGATTTCATATGGCAACTTCACCTCTTCTCCAATAACATTTGTTGCAAACAACGGCGAGGGGCTTTATGAGTTTTATATTGTTTCAACAGACAATGTAAACAATATAGAAAATAAAACTGCCATTTCTGAAGTAAACACAACTTTAGATATTACTCCACCAACTACAAATCTTAATCTCTCGGGGAGCCTGGGTGACAACGGTTGGTACAACAGTTCAGTGTCTATAACCTTGACAACCTCCGATTCTTCTGGGGTTAATGCTAAATATTACCGCATAGACGGAGGGAAATGGAATGCATACAACGGATCATTTAACATAAGCGATGATGGAATCCATACCATAGAGTTCTACTCCATAGACAACGCAAGCAACATGGAAACAACAAATTCCACAACTGTAAAGATCGATATGTCTCTACCTACAACTTCAATATCAGTCATAGGAACGATTGGGAACAATGGATGGTATACATCCGATGTCAATATCAGTTTAAGTTCTTCCGACACTTTTAGTGGCATCCATTATCTGAACTATAGTGTAGATGGCCAAGCCTGGCAGACCTATACTGGTTCATTTTCAATCTCATCTGAAGGAACACATACCATAGAGTTCAATGCTACTGATTTTGCAGGAAATAAAGAAGTAACAAGGAGCATAACAGTAGATATCGATAAAATAGCACCCATTACTCAAGCAACACCCAACGGTTCTCCGAATTCTGCAGGCTGGTACAATAGTCAAGTGGTCATAACCTTGAGATCCACAGATTCCATATCTGGATTTAGTATCACCTATTACCGCCTAGACGGAGGTGCATGGAATGCATACAATGGTCCGTTCAGCATAGCCGATGATGGCGTTCACACCATAGGTTTCTACTCCATAGACAACGCAGGCAACATGGAAACAACAAATTCCCTCACTGTAAAGATTGATATGTCTCTACCTACAACTTCAATATCAGTCATAGGAACGATTGGGAACAATGGATGGTATACATCCGATGTCAATATCAGTTTAAGTTCTTCCGACACTTTTAGTGGCATCCATTATCTGAACTATAGTATAGATGGCCAAGCCTGGCAGACCTATACTGGTTCATTTTCAATCTCATCTGAAGGAAACCATACTATCGAGTTCAATGCTACTGATCTTGCAGGAAATAACGAACTAACAAGGAGCGTTTTAATAAAGATTGATAATACGGCACCTGTTACTCTGGCAACACCCGACCGTTCTCCTAACTCTGCAGGCTGGTACAACAGTTCAGTGGCCATAACCTTGACACCCTTCGATTCTTTGTCTGGGGTTAATGTCGCCTATTACCGCATAGACGGTGGTGTATGGAAGATATACGGCTTACCATTCAGCATAACCGATGATGGAATCCACACCATAGATTTCTACTCCGTAGATGTTGCAGGGAATAGCGAATATTTGCATACATTAAAGATTTGTTTAGACAGTGAAAAAACATATATGGTCGTTCATACCAATATAGATATAGATTCAGCGGGTGCTCATTTTGTTGTTTTGTTTAATGAAGAGATGAATCCAGATTCATTCAATGGGAATATAAGCATAGAGGGTGGACAAAACATTGAAATAAAGGATATGGTCTGGACCAACAACAATAAGAGGCTGGAAGTATTTCTGGACAATGTAGATTACGGAACTGCATATACTATAACATTCTCCAAAGTTTCTGATGTCCATGGGAATCTCTATTCTTCCTCTGTAGATACTTATTCTTCGGAAAAACCGCGGGAGTCTTTCAATTTTAGTCTTCTACTTTTCATACCAATTCTTATTATTTTAGCTCTTATTATCCTGATGGCATTTAGTAAACAGCCTGAGCCACCTTTGCCTCCATCTCTAGGCTCGGATTGGAGAATTGATAGGATATTAGAAATTCTCGAGGGTCGTGGTGGGGCTGAACCCCCTGATGACGGGTCGGCATCTGGGCCCGAACCAGAGACTGGTTACACAGGGTCAGTGTATACAAATATTCCAAATGATAGGATTACTGGTAAAATTGAGCTGATAGGAAAAGAATATAGGTTGTATGTAACTAAAAGCATGAATCTAAAAAAGCAAACATTTGAAAGGGTTCTCGAAAAGGATAAATTGGAACTCCTGGAAGGTCTCGACATAGAGATTTCAACCAGAGCCGATGGAGAAATGGTATTAAAAAATAATACGACCTTTCCAGTATCCTTAAATGGAAAGCCAGTGCCCATTGGTGAGGAAGTACATATTGGAGATTCGGGTATTTTGAAACTGGCTGATGTTGTTGTACTTAAATTTAGTGCAATAAGGGGTGAGTGAAGAAATGGATATCGATGCTCTTTATCTTGTTTTACTTGCGTTGTCAATAATCATATTTATCCTGAGAGTTGCGACTTTACTGATGTACCATGGCAAGAAAAATAATCAGGGGAATGGGGGGAATAAGGAGTCTATGCCCGAGAACGGAAAATATCCTGTCCCCCCACCACCGCCACCAGAGAAAAGAGGATTTGATGGGAATACCGCAGTACCTGTCCCCCCACCACCGCCACCAGAGAAACAGCCAATTCCGTCGCAAGAGCAGACTTCAGCCAGAAGAATTAAAGCTATGTCTGAGGATGAAATTTTAGATGAATTGGGATATATGGGATATACTGAAATAGATTTTTGTGCTAAGGGGGGTATGGCTATTCTTTATACAGCCAAAGATCCGAATTTGAATTTTAAGAAGGTATGTATAAAAATAGCTTATTCTGAAACAAATCCAATCAAAGTATGCGTTGAGAAGATAAAAGAAGAGTATGAGGCGTTGAAAGAATTAAAGGCGGTCCCGGAGGTACCTACCTGTTTTTATAGCATAGAAAAAGAGTCTTTAGTTGGTATTGTTATGGAATACCTAGATGGGATAACTTTAGGTAAGTATGTTAAACAAAACATTTCGAAACAAGAGAAAATATCTATTCTTATTAAATTGTTAGAGGCTCTAAAAAGGATACATACATTTGGGTATATCCACAGGGATATCAATCCAAATAATATATTGATTGGTGAGGGGGGTAATGTGAGGATTATAGATTTTGGAACCACCACTCTTGCAAATAACGATAAAACTGGTGGCACGATAGTAATGACTGGCTATTATTCTGCACCGGAACAGGTGAGCGGCGATGATGTAAAAGCTCTTTCACAGAGTGATATATATTCAATTGGGGCTGTTATGTATTATTTATATACCGGAGAAGACCCCTCAAAGGCTATGTGGTCTCTAAATAGATCCAATATGGCCGACAGAGGAATCCCACCTAACATCGTAGAAATAATACGCAAGGCAACACAGTTCTATCCTGAAAATAGATACACAGATTGTGATGAATTCATTTCGGATTTGGAGGCGATTCTTTATGACCGGGCTCTTTTTCTAAAAATCCATGATGATAAGATATTGGTTCACGATGATGGATTGGATATCACAACTGGTCTTGTAGGTTTGGATAGTGATAGCCCTGAAATTTTGGCTCGTGTTTCATTTGATTTCGATAAACGCAGCTTCCTCATTGAGAAAACAGGCTCGAACTCATGGATATACATTTTCAGCCAGCATACATTTATAAGAAAGAAGAAGTATTATTTGGATTCTGGAGATATAATCTCTCTGTTTTACGATGAAAAAAAAGAAAGATATTTTCCTATAATAAAGTGTGAGGTGTCTTAATGATAAAAATAGTGGCGGTGTCGGATATTGGAATGGTCAGGGAACTGGATGAAGATTCAGTAGCATATCTTAACACTCAGCATATCTATCAAGGAAAGAGTGAAGAGAGGGCGCTGCTCGTTCTTGCGGATGGAATGGGTGGGCATTCTGCTGGCGAAATAGCAAGCCGGCTTGCCTTAGATGCAGTTTTCGAAAGTTTGGAGAATCTTTTGAAAGCAGACAAGATGGAGGGGGGGGTGATTAAAGAAGAAATAAGGAAAGCGTATTTTGCTGCCGAGAGTAAGATTAAAAAATGGTCCGAAGAGCATGGAATCTCTTCCATGGGAACAACATTAGTGGTGGGTGTGATCTTGGGGGGGGCCGTCTTTTTTGGGAATGTCGGGGACAGCAGGGGGTACATCTTTGGAAGAGATGAGATAATACAGGCAACATATGACGACTCCCTTGTGTTTTCTATGGCTGAAAATGGCCTCATACCATTCAGAGAGATACGAACACATCCGAAAAAGAATATCATTACAAAGGCCATCGGTGCGGTCGCAATTGACAATGTTCAGGTTATACGCTATAATTTAGAGAAAGGAGATATTGTTATGTTGTCCTGTGATGGATTATGGGAAACAGTCGAAGAGATAGAGATGTTTCAGATATTGAAGAGCAACAGCCTTGAAAAAAGTGCCGAAGAACTCCTGAATCTGGCCCTGGAAAGGGGTGCAACAGACAATGTTTCATTTGTGATAGCAGAATACAAGTAAAAATAAGTGGGCCCAACTCACTTGCTTCCGAGAAAAATGTAGATAATCCGTAACGAAACAGTTAAGTATGTTAGACCCATTAACTCTTTGTTAATGGACTGTACAATTATTTGGGAGGAATATCCATGCAGAAAATGAGCAGATTGATTGCAATATGGCTTGTGGCGATAATGATAGTGGGGGGATTGAGCGGAGCGATTATAAAGGTTCAAGCAGAGAGGCCAGACGGGGTGCACAGTTCTATATGGGATACAGGAAGTGTGGATGACATATTGGAATTCATGGCAGAACATTACAATAATGCAGGCACACCGGACAATACTAAAGATGATTACTGGGATTTTTCAGATCCAGACGATGTTGAAGTAGCGGAAGATGTTTGGAATGTTACAACTTACATAAAAGATTTAAGGGAAGCGGCTCCCTCTTCGGTTGTGGAGTGGTTTGGCTCAATAAACCAATATAGCGGACTCTCGTGGGAAATAGCAAAAATGGCTAAAACAGAAACTATAGGTATATGCGAGGTTGCAAAGGATCCGACCTTTCAAGGAAATATACTGGCTGGCCTTGGGGAAACGAAAGTACTGGATATGACTTCTGCCAATACAGTTGTTGGGGATGTATTGGGTAAGGCGCAGAATTCTATCGACTCTGTTGGCGGAAGCATACATTCCACACCATATACTGGGCAGATAAGTCTCAGCGATATCGGCAAATACGAAAGTGAACTCCAAGCCATCGGCGTGGCGATGGATGCTGCAGATATAGGTGTCCTTATAGGCTCTGCATATGCCGTATCGTCTCTCTCATGGGAAAACATAAAAGGAAATAAATATTATGACATTGTTTCTAAGGTGGTAACCTACGAAGTTGGAGACGAAATAGGAACTACGAACGCTTCATTTTATTCATTTATAACCGGTTCTGTAGAAGGAGTGCGTTTATGTTTCTCTGTCGCTGGGCTAATCTTAGGGGCAATTGCGGGGAGTGTTTTAGCAAAGTCTTTAGCTGGTCTTTGTGCAATGGGAGGCACAGCTTTATTAGGTCCAGGTATCGGCACCGTCGTTGGTGCTGCTGCTGGTGCAATTGTAGGAAATTTTATAGGTACGCGGGGTGCAAAGATGATATCTCAAAAAATATACGATGCTCTTGCAGATATAGATGCGATACCTCAAAACACATGGGATAAATTCCATAGATTCTGGAGAAACCATCATGTTCATATAGAAATTGAAGAAATCACATCTATAGGAGATGACAATTATGTTCCTGATGTTGACATAATTATGGTAAAAATAAAGAACACGGGAGATGCAGAAGGAGCGTTCATAGTATCACCCCTCTGGAGCAATTGGACCGTTATAAGTGGGAAAAAATCGACTAACACTACCCCCTCATTATATGATTTGTGCGATATGGCCAATCCTGTATATGGGCTTGTTGAAAACACAGTCAATGTGCATCTAAACCCTGGTGAAGAAGCTACAGTATTATTCTGGGGGACTCCGTGGCATGCGTCACAATCATGGCTTCCAATAAGTAAAAGCGGTAACACAGAGATTGGCTTTTCTGTATGGTATGCCGAATCGTGGTTTTCTATGACTCCTTTTGGGTGGCATATTGGTCAATATCTCGTTATGACCCAGAGCGAGCCTTTCGTAACAAACAAAGAACCCGTGCTATTAATTAATGCTAAGTCAGACAGGAACATATATGCCCCTGGGGACTCTGCAACAATATCCATAGATGTTGAAAATGCAGGTGTTGTTAGGACCGATGAATTTACAGTGGGAGTTACTGTTAGGAATAAAGTATATGGAAACACCATAGATGCAAGTCAAATAGTCCCATTAACTGGTCGCCTAGAACCAAAGGAAAAGGAAGAATATACTGCAACTATTAATATACCTTCAACTGCGCCACGGGGTATGTATGAGATAGCGGTCGATTGCTGGTGGGATCCCTACAATAGTAATCACTATTATTTGGATGATTTGGAATGGAGAGATATTTTCTATGTAGGCGATCCGGCTATATCAATAGACTCTCCAACCGAGACAAAGAAGATGACTGTTGGGTCTTACTCCCATCCAATAAGTACATTTACAGCCTTAATTAATGTGACAGACTCTACGACAGGAGAGCCGATATATGGGCTTAGTAGTCAAAACTTTGCGGTGCATATCGGTTCCAAAGATGCGCCTTTCATTTCCACCTATAATGACCACACAGAGCAATATCGTTTACTGATTAAGCCACCAGCACAAAGTTCTGGCGGAAATTACGACCTGAAAATTGACCTCCTCCTGAACGACGAGGTTTACAGCTCTGATGTTGAACAAAACTCTATTAATTATTCGTCAGTCGAAGAAACGAATGTGGACGCCGTGCTTGTTATTGACAGATCTGCCAGCATGAGTGGAAACCCCATATATCAAGCAAAAGAATCGTCAAAGCTATTTGTGGATAATATGAAGGCTGGAGATGCAATAGGGGTTATTTCTTTTTCATCCGCCGGGGCGACAAAGATTGATTATCCTCTCACAAAAATCATTTCCAACTCTGAAAAAAATAGCGCTAAAGCTGCCATTGATAATATCTCTTCAGATGCGAATACTGCTTTAGGTGAGGGTCTGCATTATGCTTATGACCAATTAACTCAGAATGCTTCTACCAATTCCAAGGCGATAATTCTTCTGTCTGATGGGCGGAATAATAGTGGGGAAAACCCATATTCTGTTATCCCATATCTTCAGAATTCCAGCATTCCAGCTTATACTATTGGCTTGGGTACTAGCGTTGATGAGAAAACAATGAGTGATATAGCGTCGATGACCGGGGGTGAATATTATTGTTCCCCTAATTCAGGACAACTTCAGGAGTTGTATAATAAAATCGCTGGAGTTATAACTGGCAAATCTGCAATCTTATCTACAAAAGGAGTTATAAACCAGAATCAGACAAAGAATGAATCTGTTACCATAGATTCAAATACAGCGTCAGCTGTTTTTTCTTCAGGAATTGGTGGAAGTGAAATTGATTTTCTCCTTATAGACCCATACGGTAGAGTTATTAACGAAAGCGTTGCTTCTAATGATTCTAATATTAGTTTTACAGAAGCAGGGACATATAAGGCATATACTGTTAATAATCCTCTAGAAGGTATATGGACCCTACAAATAGTGGGTAAAAATGTTTCCAACAACGAGCCATACTGGCTTTCCGTAGATGCAGATACAAACCTGACACTTACTGCAGACACTATCAAAAATCAGTACTATGCTGGGGAACCTGTGAAGATAAATGCCGCGGTTATGAATCCAAAAGGGGTTTTAACCAATTTATCAGTTCTTGCGAAGATTACGAACCCATATGGCATATCAACCACGATACATCTTTATGACGATGGTTTTCATTCAGATGGGAATAATAACGATGGTTTCTTCTCAAACTACTTCTTTGGAACAAACTCTGGTGGATCTGGATCTTATAGGGTAAAAATATCTACATATGGCATAGATGATATGGGGACTCAGTTCTTGAGGGAGTCTCAAATCTCTTTTTATGTAGATGATGCCCCTTATACATCTCCGCTTACAACTAACACTGTGGTCCACATGGTGGCCAGACAGGGGGAAAGAACAGAAGCAGTCATTGCATTCAATTCTACTGAAAACATTTTTGGGAGTATAACTGCTACAGATTTAGTGGGAAACAACATGTCGATTTCTGCTTCAAATATCTTATTGAGTAAAGGGCTTTTCCATATAAATTCAAACTCCACGGAAACCGTTGGCATTTCTCTTGATGTCCCAGCATATTTGCCTTCAGGTATTTATAATGGATCCATTGTTCTATCATCTGATAAAGCAAATCTTAGGGTTCCTGTATTCCTTGAGGTAAAGAGTTTCTCAGTTAATGTTTCCGATAGCTATATCGTTATAGAAAATTTGACCGAGGGAGAAACCTTTGAGCAGGCAATTTATCTTAACCTTACCGGCTATGGAGGTTTGAATAATCTCAGTGCGATTGTTGTTGGAAATGCAATTAAGAATTGGACAAGTCCCAATCTGACTTTAACAGATATACCAGAAGAGGGTTCTGGAGAGCTATTGCTAAAAATCCAAGTTCCAGAGGGAGTAAACGGCACTTACTACGAAACCGTCTATCTTTCTTCAGATCGTATGGTTATAAAGCCCATTGCCGTCAGGGCAACTGTTGCCCGTTCATCTAGTACTGAAATGCCGGAACCGTCACCATTAATTACAGAAGGGCAGAGTTATACTACTATCATAGCTTCAATCATACTAATCATGTCATTGTTGATACTTTTGATTTTAATACTATTAAGAAAAAGAAATGAAGATTTCGTATACCAATTACCTATAGATGAAGATGAAGAATATGCAATTTTTGCTTCTAATACAGATATCTCTGACAACTCTGATGTTGGTGTAGCACCGGAATCGAGGGGTGGTATTGGAGATTTGCCCATATCAAAGAAGATTAAATTCCTGTTGCCCGGAGGGGGAAAAATGGCCTTCATTTCCAAAGGTGAAAGAATAAACATTGGTCGCATCGAACTCTATAAGTACCTTCCAAAGGACATGAAAGATGAAGTGTTTAATATCTCCAGAGAGCACTGTGAGTTATGGAACGATAATGGCCAGTGGTATATTGAGGATAAGGGTAGTACAAACGGTACTAAATTGAATGGAGAAGAAATAAAGGGAGAAGGGCCCATATCGCTAAAAGACGGCGATGAGGTCGTTCTGGGAAATGTTCTGAAGATAGAAATAAAGATCTAAGACAAGAGAGTAAGAACAGTCAATTTCGACTACATGTGGTAGATTGCCAGTTTCTGCTCTCTAACAGAATGCTTGAGATAAGATTATGACATGCTCCAGAGGGGAATGATAAAAAAGAATGAAAAATAGAGAGGTTGGGGTTTTAGTGGTTTTTGTAGACCTCTGTCAGAGCAGCACTGTTCGTTTTTCTCTGTGTTTTATCTCCTGTCGCCCGTACATTAGTATCCAGGTTGGCAATTAGCATTCCGAGAGCTGCTTCTGCCTTTGTTCCTTCGGCTATGGCAGAGATAAATGAGCCGGCACTTCTTTTTTGTATATTTACAGTTAAAGTGGATGCTGTGAAAAACCCACCATATGCATATAGGTGGCTGCCTGGGATGTCCTGCTTTATCTTCATCTTCTGAGCCATTACCGCCCCTTTTGCCTTCTGCGATACCGCAAAAGGTTGATCGCTTACATATCCTGTCCATGTTGTCATTTTTAAAACCTCCTTTACTGTGAGCTACCTTGGTATACTCCATATGCACTTCCTATTACAGTCGAACCCGATGGGCCGTTTTGTTTTCCTACGCCAACATTTGTATTAAGCCCCATAACCAGCATACCAAGAGCCATGTTGCCAGAAATCCCTTCTGCCATTATTGTTACAAAAGAGCCTGCGCTCCTTTTCTGTATTGTTACCTGTAATTTCGACTCTTTTGCTTTAATCAGGTATAGGAGGAACGGAACAATCCAGTATATGGCAATCCAAATCCAGTAAATGATGTTAATTGCATCAGAACTGGTTGAACCATTAAGTAGTGCCCATATTAAAAACCCAGCAAGGATCCAAAATATTGGCAGTGCGAATATCCCCCATAGTAACATCCCTGTCGAATCAAAGTCTTTTTTTCCGGTTGCTACAACACTTCTTTCTGGTATCTCCTGCTTTAAATTCAGCCCATTTGCTATTGCTGCCCCCTTTGCCTTCTGCGATACCGCAAAAGGTTGTTCACTTACATATCCTGTCCATGTTGTCATTTTTAAAACCTCCTTTACTGTGAGCTACCTTTATATACTCTTGTTACGCTGCTAACATTTGTATTAAGCCCCATAACCAGCATACCAAGAGCCATGTTGCCAGAAATCCCTTCTGCCATTATTGTTACAAAAGAGCCTGCGCTCCTTTTCTGTATTGTTACCTGTAATTTCGACTCTTTTGCTTTAATCAGGTATAGGAGGAACGGAACAATCCAGTATATGGCAATCCAAATCCAGTAAATGATGTTAATTGCATCAGAACTGGTTGAACCATTAAGTAGTGCCCATATTAAAAACCCAGCAAGGATCCAAAATATTGGCAGTGCGAATATCCCCCATAGTAACATCCCTGTCGAATCAAAGTCTTTTTTTCCGGTTGCTACAACACTTCTTTCTGGAATCTCCTGCTTTAAATCCAGCCCATTTGCTATTGCTGCCCCCTTTGCCTTTTGCGATACCGCAAAAGGTTGTTCACTTACATATCCTGT
The DNA here is from genome assembly GCA_027073945.1 of Caldifarciminota bacterium. Next base: position 17,136 of record JALTEL010000488.1, read on the forward strand.
CCATGTTGTCATTTATTCACCTCGGTGATGAGTTGAGTCTTGTAGATATAGGGAGATCTCATATATAAAGATTGCGAAACAGAGGGTGTGAATTTTTACATATTATTTCTTACACAACCATATGGCCGCAAGTGGGCAAAAGCCTTTTATCCCTTTCTCCATCCATGTTTGTGGAATCAAAAGAGAGAAAGCCGGACCATATTCTCGTGCGATACGGGGAACTCGCCCTCAAGAGCCAGCCGGTCAGAAAGAAGTTTGAGCGAACCTTGAGGAACAGCATGGAGCGTGCGTTCATGGAGGGTCGTATCGAGGCAACGGTTCAGATGGGCACCGGCCGTTTTTTCATCGGGGCCAACCAGCCGGAAAAGGCAATGGAGGTCCTTTCGAGAACATTCGGCATCGTTTCATTGAGCCCTGTCTGGACAACCAGTTCGGATATGGAGGAGATAAAATCACTGGCCGCAGAGTTGTGGGGCGGGGTTCTAAAGAGCGGAGAAAGCTTTGCCGTGAGGGCGAGGCGGTCGGGCGGCCATCCGTACACCAGCATGGAGCTGGCAAGAGAGGTGGGTTCTGCAGTGTGGGATGCGAATATAGGAGCAAATCCGTCGGTCAATCTCAAAAATCCGGACAGGGAGTTCTTTGTAGAGGTGAGGGACAGAAAGGCCTACCTGTTCAGCGACATTATTCCCGGGCCGGGGGGCCTGCCCATCGGAACGCAGGGCGTTGTGGCCGCATACCTCGAAACCGAGGAGGATGCCGTTGCCGCCTGGCTCATGATGAAGAGGGGCTGTTATCTCGATGTGTGCGGCGAGAAACGGCTTTCGGACGCACTGAAACTCTGGGATTCCGGCATACATGTCATTGAGGCCGGGGACAGGGAAGAACTCCTAGAGATAAGCCGGGCCGACGGATTTGTTAGCGGGGAAATTCTGGAGGATTTCAGCGGGCTGATTATGGATATACCGGTATTCTACCCCCTGATGGGTATGAGCGATGAGGGAATAAAAGAACTGAAAAAAAGGGTTTTTGGCTGATTCATCTCGCCTTTCTGTTGTGCGCCCTCTGGGACGGGCGAACCTTTTCCGCGCCCTTTCCCTTGTTTCTGAGTCCTCTCCCCCTCTTCCCTGCGGAGGTGAGGCCCCTACCAGCGCGGTTGTTTCTGTTTGCCGGTCGTGTTACCCAGTTGATTTTCGGGTCGCTCTTTATAACGGGATGGTCCGGGTCCACGAGAATGACTTCGTACCACTTCCTCTTTCCATCCTGGCCCACCCAGTATGAATTCAGGGGCACAAGGTTCGGGTACTTCTTGGCCACCCTCTCCTCGGCAATCCTCTGAAGGCTCTTCTTCATGGTAATCTTGCTTA
>JALTEL010000489.1 GCA_027073945.1 Caldifarciminota bacterium
TTATTAATGAGAAAGGGGGAACTATCATAAGGTTTATGGGCGATGGGGCACTTGCCGTATTCGGCATTCCTAAGGCGCTGGAGAATCATCCTCAGGACGCTATATCCGCGTGCCTTGAAATTAAAAAAAGAGTTAGGGATAATTTATCCGATGAAATTAGATTACATATCGGAGTAGCTACAGGAAAAATTCTTGCCGGTAAGATGAATATGACAGTGCCAAATGCTAAAACTGTTATAGGAAATGCTGTTAATGTTGCTGTTGCTATGGCTGAAGTTAGTGGCCCGGACGAAATACTTGTTAATAGAAAGGCCTTTCAAAGAACAAAGAGAAAATATCAATATGCTCAGGTATCTTCTGTTGCCATTGAAGGAGTGAGGAAGCCTGTGTCGGCATATAAGTTCTTGGGTAAGTCGGAATCCAATGCAAGAGAGAGAGGAGTTCAGGGTAGAAAGGCTCCTTTTGTTGACAGGAAACATGAAATAAAGATAATGAGAGATAAGTTCTCAAAATTAATAAAAAACAAGGAACCGTGCTTTGTGTTCATAGAAGGGGAGGCCGGGATTGGTAAAACAAGACTTGTTGAGGAATTCTTAAGTAATGTGCCCGTAAAGTATATTCTTTTTGCGAGGTCTTATCCACATGAAACGCAGCCTCTTACCCCATTTACAGAAGTTTTGAAACAGATGCAGGGTAAATACGGGAAAGACATTTTTGCCAGGCTTTTCCCCGGGGGCAATATCGGATTTGTTCCGCTTGTTGCCTTCGCACACCAGCTCATTGGAAAAAAGAGAGATGAAAGTTATTTTGCAAATTTGTCCCCTAAAGATTATAAACAGCAGAAATCGTTTGCCGTATTAAAAATTATTGAAAGGCTTGCCAGATATATGGGATTCCTCATTCTTGTTTTTGAAGATCTCCACTGGAGCGATGGAGAGACGCTTGAACTATTGTTGTACCTAATGCATCAGCTTAAAAATGTTCCTATTGCAATACTAAGCCTTTTCAGACCTGCAGGAGGTGATAATAAAGAATTAATGGAGTTTACAAAATCTGCAAAGAGCTTAAAAGAAGGTGTTTACATAAAATTGAATCCGTTGTCTTTTGCCGATGCTTCTTTTATGGTCAGTCAATTACTTGCAATAGATAAAATACCTGATAGTGTAAAAAAGCATCTTCTTTATGCAAGGTCGGAAGGCAATCCATTTTATATTGAAGAACTCATAAATGTCATGATCGAAAGGGGCATAATTTACAATGACGGCAAATTCTGGAAAGTTTCACAAAATGTTAAGGAGATGGATATTCCGGATACAATTGAAGACCTTATTATGGTGAGAGTGGACTCTTTGAACCTCAATGACAAGGAGTTTCTGAAAGCTGCTTCATGCATAGGCAGGGTCTTTTGCAAAGAGGCTGTTGAGTCCCTTTTGACGCATCCTGTATTAAATAGCATAATAAGATTAACCAGTTTGGGTTTTGTAGAGAAACTTCCAACAAAATTTTTGGGGTTTAGAGAATACCAGTTTAAACATACTCTTATCCAGCAAAGTGTCTACAATTCCACTCTCAAAAGGCAGAGAAAGGATTATCACAGAAAGTATGCAAAATTTGTGCTCTCTCTGGCTTCTCAGGACGAAGTGCCCGCTGGTATTATTGCAGATCATTTTGAGAAGGGTGAAGACATACAAAATGCATATATATACAATAAGAAAGCTGCGGAAGATGCGAGATTGAAATCTTTTAATAAAGAGGCTCTTTTGAGATATGAAAAGTGTATTAACTTTGCCAATTCAATTGACAAATTTAAAGAGGATATCCCTTATTTGGAGAGGCGAGCAGGTGAGATTAAAATGGAATTGGGAGATAATAAGGGAGCACTTAAGTATTTTCATGAGTCTTTAATCTCGGCAAAAAAGGAGGAAGAACTTAAAATTCTCAGAGATATTGGAGATTTGTATTTCAGGATGAGCATGTACGATAAAGCTATGGAGTATTACAACACAGTGGAACGAGAATCAGGGGATGAAGCGCCTGTATATTGCAATGTTCTTCTCAGCATTGCAGGAATTTATTACTATAGAGGCGATTTTGAATCTCTGAAGAAGACTATTGAAAGGGCAGCAGGTGCTATTGAGAATACAGAGTTCAAGGATGAAAACGAAAAGCATAGAACTTACTCCAGATTGTATAATATGTGGGGTTTGTTTTACTGGAGAACAGGGCGAACAGCAAAAGGTGAGGCGTATTATAGGAAGGCACTTGATATATCTAAAAAGATGAAGGATATTACTGCAGTCGGCATGCTGTATAATAATATAGGTGTTCTTTTTATGGAAAAGGGAAAAATTACGAAGGGGCTGGAGTTGATGAAAAAAGCTTCTGACATTTACAAAAAAACGGGGAATCATCTTGCTTATGCAAATATCTGTTATAATATAGGTCTGAACTATGTAACCATAAATCAGCCTGATGAAGCTGAGAAATATTTTAAGGAATATCTGGAAATAAACAGCAGGATACAAAATCGTATGGGAGACGGCTTTGGTACGACAGGGTTGGCTGAGATTGAAAAAATCCGTGGTAATTTTGAAAATGCTGAGAAACTGTATAAAGAAAGTATTGAAATTTTTAAGCAAATAGGAAGTGACTTTGCACTTAATGCCGGATATATAGCCCTTTCGGATTTCTATATTGAGGTGGATAAATTATCCAAAGGTAAAAAATTGATTGATAAGGCAGAGGAATTTTTTGTAAGGAATAACATGAAGGAATTTCTGATTAATACGCTTTTAACCAGATTCAAGTACCATATAAAAATGTGGGAGAAGAAAAAAGAAAAAGAGCAAATTCTTGAAATGCAAAAACTCGTAAAGCAACTCGCCCCGTTTTTTGAAAAGGAATCTCATGATATTTTTGCAGGTTATTTTTATTATCTATACGGCTTTCTTTATTTTAACATATTGCAGGATAAGGATAGGTCGGAATCTTTCAGAACAAAAGCAAGAGAGCAGCTTGAACTTGTGCTGTCCGGTCTTACTGACCAAAGACAAAGGGAAAGTCTCAAGAAAAGGCCTGATTTGTTATTGGATAAGATATATTAAATTAAGTTGGTTAACTAAAAATATTTTTAGCTAATGTAAATGTTTAATTTTAATATGACAAGTAAAGAAAGTTAAAGTGTTTGACTGGACGTATTACGTACCATATAATTCCATGCTGTATATATGAGTAATAGAGTTTTGTTATTTACCGGTTTGATTTTTAAAGGAGCATCCTGGAATAATCTAAATGCTGTACTCAAAGAGTATTTTGGAGATTATATGGATGTCACTCCTGTAATTCCGTTCGATTATACTGATTATTATGAAAAGGAGATGGGTTCCGGGCTTAAAAGACGCTGGGCTGTTTTTGATAAGGTGATTAATGCCGAAGACATACGGGATATAAAAATAAAGACATGTGATTTGGAAAAAGAGTACGCAGTTGATTACAAAAGGGTTTTTAATATTGACCCCGGATATGTAAGCTATGCTAATGTTGTGCTTGTTACGACCAAAGACTATGCCCACAGGATTTATCTGGGAAAAGGGATATATGGTGAGGTGACTCTTATATACAAGAGAGGGAAAGGATATTGCCCATTGGACTGGACATATCCGGATTACAAGCAGCCAGAAACACTTGCTTTTTTTAACAAGGCCAGGGCATATTTGAAAGAAATGCTAAAGGAGTAAAAATGTTTAAAAAAATGGATGAAATTATTGAATATGCTACATCAAAAGGTAAAAAAAGAATAGCAGTGGTGTCGCCTGAGTCGGAAAATGTACTGGAAGGCCTAAAAATAAGCAATGATATAGCCTATCCCATACTCTTTGGGAATAAGAGTAAATTGGATGCATTACTTGTAAAGGTGGGTATTGACGCAGAAGTAGTACATGCAGATACTCAGATAGAAGCTTCATATGCTGCTATCCAGTGGATAAGAGAAAAGAAAGCTGACTTTCTAATGAAGGGGAAAATTTCTACGCCAGACTTTTTAAAAACAGTACTGGATAAGGATAGAGGGCTCAGAACAGGGAGAATATTGTCACATATAGCAGTTCAGGAAATCCCAGGTTACAACAGGCTGGTTTTTGTGACAGATGCAGGAATGAATATAAGACCGAATCTCTCGGAGAAAGTTGATATTCTGAAAAATTGTCTGGGTATAATGAAGAATATGGGGTACAAGGATATAAAAGTTGCAATACTTGCTTCAATTGAGCAGGTATCCCAGAAAATGCAGGAGACTATTGATGCGGCGGTGCTTTCCAAAATGGGAGACAGAGGTGTATTCGGAAATGGCGTGGTTGTGGATGGACCTCTCGGATTTGATATGGTTGCGGATGAAGAAGCTGCAAAAATGAAAGGCGTACGTACAAGTGTGGCAGGTAAGTCCGATGTATGGCTTGTGCCTGATGTGGCTTCCGGAAATATATTGTCTAAAGCACTTATCTATTTTGCAAAATCAAAGATAGGCGGAATAGTGGCAGGTGCAAGAGCCCCGATAATATTACTGTCAAGGGCAGATACACCTATGAGAAAATTCTATTCCATAGCAACCGGTATAGCAGCGCTTGGTTAGATGAAAAAGTTTAAGTTTTATAAAGTATCATCAACTAATGACACGGCATGGAATTTGATGCTGGATCATACTACAACGCCCTTTGTTGTTATAGCGAGCAAACAACAGAATGGTAGAGGAAGATATGGTAGGATGTGGGAATCGGAAGAAGGCGGATTATACATGTCTTTTGCAGAAAAAAACAGACAAAATGGAGAATTGATAGTAGTAAGTACACTTGCAGTATGCAGGTTGTTGAGTTTGCATGGATTTGAACCGCAAATAATGCTTCCAAATGATATTTATGTAAATGGCAAGAAAATAGCAGGGATACTAATTGAGAGGAGAGGCGATTATACTGTGCTGGGTGTTGGATTAAATGTGAATCAAACCCTCTTCAGTGCGGGTATGCATGTATCACCAACTTCAATGTTAATTGAGTCTGGTAAGGCATTTGACATTGATATCCTTTCACAGGAGCTGATTGCAGAATACGTTAAATCAAATTTCATAGAAGATTTCAGTGTGTGGAAAGCTATAGTTATGAAGGGTAACATGAGAATGAAAGTCTTCACAGCCAGTAGCGTTTCAACGCACACGTTGGTGGATATAAACAAAGATATGGATTTAATATTCAAAGATAAAGAAATAAATTTATTTGATATAACAAGGTTAATAAAAATTTGATTTTGTTTTAATTATACAGGTAAATTTTTACAATTGATTGATAAATATTTAGAGAGATTCACCTCTATTTTAATTAAAATCTGAGTTATCTATGTATTGAAAATGTAGAAGAACGGTGACCGCTTGTTTAAATGTTAAGTATCATTTATAATGGATTTACTCAAAGAAGCTTTAAAGGAGGTAAGATGAAAGAGTTATTATTGTCTGATAATTCCCTTTTAATACTTAAGAAAAGATATTTGAAAAAGGATGAGAACGGAGAAGTCATAGAAACGCCCTCTGAAATGTTCAGCAGAGTGTCCAGAGTAATATCCAGCGTAGAAAAAAAGTATGAGCAGGGAGATAATCCTGAGGAGTTGTATGAAAGGTTTTATAATATGATGGTGGATTTTTATTTTGTTCCGAATTCTCCCACTCTGATGAATGCTGGTGCGGCTTTTGGGCAGTTGTCCGCCTGCTTTGTTTTACCAGTGGAAGATTCCATGCTTGATATTTTTGAGGCTGTTAAAAGAACAGCAATAATACATCAAACAGGTGGGGGCACTGGATTTTCTTTCTCCAGATTAAGGCCCAAGAATGATATTGTTAAGAGCACAGGCGGGGTTGCTTCGGGCCCTGTTTCATTTATGAAGGTGTTTAATGAAGCCACTGAAGCTGTTAAGCAAGGAGGGCGTCGGAGAGGCGCCAATATGGGAATCCTTAGGGTGGATCATCCGGATATTCTTGAGTTTATTGAGAGTAAAACAAAGGAAAGAGAGCTTTCAAATTTTAATATATCAGTTGCAATTACTGATAGATTTATGCAAGCGCTTGAGAAGGAGGAAGAATACGAACTTATCAATCCAAGAACGGGCAAGATTCAATCTCGTTTGAGCTCCACGGAGGTATTCAATAAACTTGTTTCTTCTGCATGGAAAAATGGAGAGCCAGGTGTTATATTTATAGATACCATTAATAAAAAGCATCCCATACCCGGAGCAGGGGATATAGAAAGCACCAATCCATGCGGAGAACAGCCTCTTTTACCGTATGAGTCCTGCAACCTGGGTTCCATTAACCTGTCAAAATTTATTAAAGGGAAACAGTTCCTTGTGGAACACAAAAGAAAGGC
>JALTEL010000490.1 GCA_027073945.1 Caldifarciminota bacterium
AATCAAAGCTATGGTAAAGCGGTCAAAACCATTTTCAGGCAATTCACCTTTACTGCTTATGGTAAGAATTGTAAAATTAGCTACAATAAAAATAATCGCTCCAATAACTGCAAGCATTTTTTTCGAAAACATAGAATCTATGAAATTACAACTTCTCTCAAGAGGTCAATATGGTCAAGGGCTTTTCCACACCCAAGTGCTACAGTTGAAAGAGGGTCATCTGCAACAACAATTGGAAGGCCGCTTTTTTCCTTTAACAATTTGTCAAGATTCTTCAAAAGAGCACCACCTCCGGTGAGGACAATACCAGTATCCACAATGTCAGCAGCAAGTTCAGGAGGAGTCTGTTCAAGAGCAATCTTAACACTTTCAACAATAGCATCAATCTGCTCTGATATTGCAAGACAGATCTCTTCAGAATCAATTTCGAGAATTTTAGGAATTCCTGAAACAAGGTCACGGCCCTTAACCTCTATGGTTTCAATGTCTCCGGAATCAGGATAAGCATTCCCGATTGTCATTTTTATAACTTCACTTGTCCTCTCTCCAATGAGAAGATTATATTTTCTCTTAATATGCTGGCTTATGGCAGCATCCATTTTGTCTCCTGCAACCCTGATGGAATTGCTGTACACGATCCCTGCAAGGGAAATAACGGCAACTTCTGTTGTTCCGCCACCAATATCAACAACCATATTACAGGTAGGCTCGGTAATGGGAAGTCCCGCACCAATGGCTGCCGCCATGGGCTCCTCAATAAGAAAAACCTCCCTTGCCCCTGCAAGCTCGGCAGATTCTTTAACAGCCCTTTTCTCAACCTGGGTAATTCCCGAAGGAACGGCAATAATTATCCTCGGTCTGACAAGAGTTTTTCTGTTATTATGAACTTTTCTGATAAAATGCTTAAGCATTGCCTCGGTCACTTCAAAATCGGCAATAACACCATCCCGCATGGGCCGTATGGCAACAATATTTCCAGGAGTTCTCCCAAGCATTTTTTTTGCCTCGGCTCCAACGGCAAGCACCTTGCTTTTAGATTTCTTATCTGTTCGAACGGCAACCACAGACGGCTCACTTAAAACTATCCCCTTGCCCTTTACATAAACAAGGGTATTTGCAGTACCAAGATCAAGCGCCAGATCATTTGAAAACACACCAAGAACAGAATCAAATAAAAGATTCATACGACCTCTTCATATATAAAATTTATATGAAACTCTCGTGAAGTTCCTTTGAATATAAGAGTTTCATGTTTTGTTGAAAGGCTATCTGAGAAAATACAGATCCGCCTCATGGCGGTTAGAGGAAAAATCCAGATTTTCTCTCCATACGGATTTTCCCATCAGGTTATCCATGAAAACAATAATTTATCAATTCATGATCTGCTAACAGAATTAAGATTATTTTACAAGAACAAAAAAACAAACATGCTGACACCTTCAATAAAATTCACATCACAAATCTTTCCATAATAAGATCATGAATCAATGGTCTGAACGATCTGATTTTATCATTCTTCCTTGAAGGATGAACCCTGTTAGTAAGCAGAATAATAATAATTGATCTTTCAGGATCCATCCAGAAAGAAGTTCCGGTAAAACCAAGGTGCCCCAATGATGATGGTGAAAAATACCTGCCCGATGCGGAGACTGGTCCTGATGGAGTGTCAAATCCGGCAGTCATGCTACCTCTGCTGTTTTTCACAGCAAATCGTTTCAGTAATTTACCGGAAATAACTTTTGTTTTTTCCCCTTTCAGCCCGTTCATTAATTCAACAAGCAATTCAAAAACTGCAGAAGCTGTTCCAAACAGTCCGGCATGACCTTCTATACCCCCTGCAGCCCA
>JALTEL010000491.1 GCA_027073945.1 Caldifarciminota bacterium
AAAAGGTCAATCCTAAAGATATTATTATAATGGATAAAAAATCCATTGAACTCCACAAAATTTTGAAGTACGGAGCAAATGGCTTAAACTTTTAACCCGAATGAAACAATACATAGAAAACCTTAAAATTGAACTCGGAGAGCACAAAGTAATAGATAGAGAAGACCATATAATTTCTTACATGTATGATGAGTCTTTTGTAAAACCGATAAAAAAGCCCGAAGTTGTTGTGCATCCTACGTCCACGCAGGATGTGTCAAAAGTGATGCAAATAGCCAATTACCACAACATTCCAGTCGTACCCCGAGGCGGTGGAACAAGCCTGACCGGTGGCTCGGTCCCACTCTTAGGGGGCATTGTTCTGTCTTTTGACAGGATGAACAAAATTAAGGAAATAAATCCAGAAGATTATCTGGGTACCGTTGAACCGGGTGTTATTACACTTGATTTTCAAAAGCAAGCCGAGAATCAAGGACTTTTTTATCCACCGGACCCTGCGAGCCTTGATTCCTGCTCGTTAGGCGGAAATATTGCAGAAAACGCAGGGGGCCCAAGGGCATTTAAATACGGTACCACAAAAAACTATCTGCTTGAACTCGAGATAGTTTTTGCAAACGGTGAAGTTTACAGATTCGGAAGAAAAACAAAAAAATGGACAGTGGGATATAATTTGCCTCAATTCTTTGTGTCCAGTGAAGGAACACTCGGAATAATAACGGAAATAACACTCCTCCTGCTGCCAAAGCCCAATTTTGTTCACACACTACTCATCTTTTTTGAAAGCGAGAAGAATTCTTTTGATTTTATAAATTCCGTATTGGCTCTGGGCATTGCTCCAAGAGCTGTGGAGTTCATTGACAGGGCATCACTGGATTTTTCAAAGGACAAACTCGGTGAAAGAATCCCTGATAATGCCGAGAGTATGGTGCTTGTTGAAATGGATTCATTTGATGAAGACAGCCTCTGGAAACAAACTGAAACAATCGGGAATAAGGCAGAAGATATGAATGCCATTGATATTTATGCTGCAATGGATGATAAAGAACGCGCCTTATTTTGGGAAGTAAGGAGAAGGCTGTTCCAGGTGGTTAAGGAAAAAGCGGAAAAGGTAAGGTCAGAAGACATTGTTGTGAGAAGAAGTGATATATACAATGTAATAGAAGAAGTACGATTACTTGAAAAGAAATATAAACTCAAATTTTCCTGCTTTGCCCATGCAGGAGATGGAAATGTACATGTAAATTTCCTCTATGATGCAGCAAATACAACGGATTTACACAGGGCAGTTAGAGAGCTGTACGGATACGTGGTAAAAATTGGCGGGACCATTGCGGGTGAACATGGTGTGGGTGTGACAAAGCAAGATTACATAAGTATTGAACAATCCAATTCACTCATAACATTTCAGAAAAGATTAAAAGACTTTTTTGACCCTATGGGCATTCTCAACCCGGGGAAAATTTTTCCATAATTCAATTTACAGGACTCACTGTATTGTATTTGTGCTCTTTTACCTGAGATTTTACTTAAATATTTGAATAAACACACGCTGAGCAATAAAATAAAACCAATGAAAAAGGCAAGTGTGATTGGGCCATCTTCCTGTAAAAAAGATGTATACAGTTTTGCATACAATACAGGCAAGCTGCTCGCAACAATGGGCATAGCGGTAATTTCCGGTGGAAAAAGCGGATCAATGGAAGCGGTCTTCAAAGGAGCAAAATATGCTAATGGGATTACCATAGGTATACTACCAGAATCAGATGAGCATATGGCAAATGCTTACACTGACATTGCTCTACCCACAGGACTCGGCAGTATGAGGAATTTTCTTGTTATACTTGC
>JALTEL010000492.1 GCA_027073945.1 Caldifarciminota bacterium
ATTTATACCTCTAATATCTTGACTTTCCCTCCAACTATTTCCTCCCCCTTATCACTTTCCAATTTCTGGTTCCTCTTTTCTTTAACAAAGTTAATGACAAAGCCTGTCTCATAAACCTCTTCGCCCTCCTTTATGTGTTTTTTCAGTTCCCGAATATATTTAGCAACCTGGGCTTGGTGTTCTTGCTTAAAATATGGCTCCCACTTTAAATCAATAACTAAAGCCAATCTCTTTCTGTTAGGGCGCTTCAGCCAGACAACTAAATCCGGCTTGCCCTCCCCAACAACATGGCCCTTAAACGATATAGGGAGAATCCTTTGGGTCTCATAAGTAATCCCACTCTCTCTTAAAGCCACCTCCATCGCCTTCTGGTAAATATTTTCTGGCCATCCCTCACCCAATTCCTTATACACATCCCCGGCGCAATTTTTGACTCTCTCCACTAAATCCTTAATATCTTTTTCCATGTCACAATCGCTTATTTATATTCCCATTATCTAAAATTTCGGCCCGTCTATCAAGCCACTTTCGCTAACCAAAACCTATTTCGTAAGAACACATTTGACCTTCCTCAATTGGTTTCTGTGCAACTCTGCTGCCCTATTTATCGCCTTTTGTATCTTTGGTGTTAGTTCCATAAAAGGTTTTTGTAAACTTGGAAATCCTTATCAGAAAATAGGACAAAGATGACTTCCCTTATCATTTTATCATTCCCAAGAAACTTCTTCACCTCCCTAATGGCAATAGGGGCAGCCTTTTCAATTGGAAACCCATAGGCACCAGTAGAGATTGAAGGAAAGGCGATAGTCCTAATTTTGTATTTCGTTGCTAACCTCAATGAGTTGCGATAACAAGACGCTAATTTCTCTTCCTCTTGGTTGCTTCCTCCTCGCCAGATTGGGCCAACAGTGTGGATAACATACTTAGCCCTTAGATTATATCCTTTGGTTATTTTTGCTTGACCGGTTTCGCACCCGCCAAGTTTTCTGCATTCTTCCAATAATCCAGGGCCAGCCGCCCGATGAATAGCTCCATCCACCCCTCCGCCTCCCAATAAAGTTTTATTAGCCGCATTGACGACAGCATCAGCATCAATTTTCGTAATGTCTCCCTTAACTATTTTTATTCCTTCCCCCATGACGCTATCTCTTAACAAAGACCTTTCCTTGGATGATTTTGTTTGCCGGTTTACCGTGAATCATTGCTTCCCTGGCAAACTTTTGGCCACATTGAGGACACCTCAAATCCCCTTTAGTGTAATCTTTGATAATTCTATCTTTATAGCACTTAATTAAATGTCCGGGCTTGGTTTTCCTGTATTTATAAAGGAGAGTTCCACATTTGCTACAATAAATCTTAATTATCATAATTTCCCCACCCCACCTTAATTGTTGAATTAATTTAGTAATTCTTCCAATTCAATCTTACCAAATCCACTCAACAATCACCATCAATCAGTATTCTTTTATCCTTAAATTAGTTAGAACCCACCGAGGCGTAGAGAAAAAATTGAATAACTACCGTGATTGATTAATTAAGAAGGCAAAGGTATTTAGTTATTCATTGAGGAGGAGTTCTTTTTATTTTCTGTTTATTAAACTTTTTCACCGCTTTCTGGAATATTTTGCGATACAGGTCCACAATCAAATTATTTAGTGGCTCTAACCCATCTTTCAATAGATAAATGAAGGAAGAAGAGATTATTGCAACAAATAAAGAACCAACAATGTCAAAAGGGTAATGAAGCCCGCAAAATATTCTTGAGATGCCCCCTAAAATGCCAAATATGGAAAGAACCAGGCCTGCTTTTCTAGTTTCTTTAAGGTACAAGAGCATAAAGGCAA
>JALTEL010000493.1 GCA_027073945.1 Caldifarciminota bacterium
GTTACTTCCATGTCGAACACGTTGTTTTCTTCCACTTCATAGTAAAATGCCATCATCCTTTTGTATTTGTCAATGACCTGCTTATGAGGATGAAAAATGTTCAGCACATCTTCAAGCGTGACTACTCCTATGAGCTTATCATCCTCAACAACGGGAAAACACTTGTAGTTTGTTTTTTTGAATAAGGATAGAAGTTCGGAAAGTCCCGTATACGGGTTTACAAACACGACATTGCGCGTCATTATCTCTTTCACAGGGATTTTTTCCATAAATACCTCCTGTTACTCTGTGCGCCGGATCAAAATATCCAGCAATTTTGAAAATGATACTATAAAAACAATGGCGAGAATAGTCCCTTTTACAGGACCGAGAGATACGAATAAAGTTACGATTATACCCGCGGTGATGACACCCATGGCTATGGAAGGGATAGCCCATCTCTTTTTTATACCGAAGAGGAATGAAACAAGTGCCCCTGTCCATGCGCCTGTCCCGGGTAGGGGAATGGCAACAAACAGAAAGAGCCCCAATACTTCCAGCCTCTTTACTATTTCACCTTTCATACGTGCCCTGTTTATCCATTTTTTCCCTATTTCTATGGAATTTAATTTGCTTATAAACGGGTCTATTGCAAATAAAAGTGGTATTATTACCGCGAGATTACCGCATAGTGCGGAGATAAGCGCGGCAATAGGATGCATGCGCAGGCCCCATACACCAAAAGGGATTGCTCCTCTTAACTCCAATATGGGAAGCGCTCCTATAATTGCCACACTGATTGTGTTGGGAAGTCCGAGTGATTTTACAAAATTAATCAATACGCTCATGTTTTAAGTATCTCAACATTATATCATTATCTATTGTTTTTTGTTCATAGAGTTCAAATGCATCATTCTCTCCGATTTTAAAACTGAGTTTTGAAAACGGAGACAGACCTTTGCCGAGAATGGAGTTTGATATGAATATAATTAATTCGTCAATAAGTTCGTTTTTCAGAAAATCCGACAGGAGCATGCTTCCGCCTTCAATGAGAACGGACTGTACTCTTTTTTCAAAAGCCTTTTTTAAAAAGCATTTAAGGGATACTGTCGAACTACCGCACCTTATTATTTCGGTTTCATCGGGAAGTTCTGAGAATCCGACTTTCTCTGTGGTAACAATCCATTTTTTACCATGAATGCTGAAAAAATTGTATCTTTTGAAATTGTCTATACTGCGTTTTGTTATAACAAATCTGATAGGCATTTTTGCAGGGTGGACCAGTCGCGGGTTTAAAAATGGGTTATCTCTTTCCAGCGTGTTTCTTCCCACTCCGACGGCATCCACTTCTCCCCTTAATTTGTGTACCGTTCTCCTTGAATGTATGCTGGAAATCCATCTTGAATTCCCCTCTTCGTCAGCCATAAACCCGTCCAGGGACAGGGCTACCTTCCCAATGACATAAGGCATTTTGGCGCTCTGTGCCTTTATGAAAATCCTGTTCTGGAACCTGGCTTCCTTTGCAAGCACACCAACTTCGACGTCAACTCCGTTCTCTTTGAGTATTGCTATTCCTCTGCCATTAACATTGGGGTTTGGGTCCTGTATAGCTATAACCACTCTTTTAATGCCGGCTTTGATTATGGCGTCAGTACAGGGGGGGACAAGACCATAAAAGGAATGTGGCTCAAGATTTACATACATAGTGGAGTCTTTTGTATCACCTCTTGCATCTTTTATTGCAAGCACTTCGGCATGTTCTTCACCTCTTTTCCTGTGATAACCAATGCCTATTACACGTCCTTCCTTGACAATAACCGCTCCTACCAGCGGGTTGGGGGATGTATAGCCTCTCCCTATTTCGGCGAGTTTTAATGCAAAGGACATGTAAAATTCGTCTTCTTTGCCGTGTTCCCCCTTCAATGTTTCACCTTTAAGAATCTTCTCTTACCTATTTTTATTATGCTCTCTGTTTTGGAGTTTATAACTGCCGATGGATCTGTTACCACCTCTCCGTTTACTCTGACTGCACGCTGTGCGAGCAGTCTACGTGCCTCGCTTTTGGACTGAACTTTGCCCGATTGATAAAGTACCTCAACAATATTTTCAGTCTCACTTTTCAAAGTGTATTCGTCTATTGTATCAGGAAGTGATTTGTCCTTGAACACTTTGTTGAAATGCTCTTCTGCATGCTTTGCATCTTTTAAAGACCACAGTAACTGTACTATTTCAAATGCCAGCTTTGCTTTGGTATCTCTGGGATTTTCTTGCATATTTTTTTCTATATCTGCGAGTTCTTTTTTCGTATAGTAAAGCACCAATTTAAAATATTTGAGAACAAGTTCGTCGGGAATTGACATGACCTTCCCGTATATGTTCTCGGGTGGTTCTGTAAAGCCTATGTAATTGTCGTAAGATTTGGACATTTTCATCTTTCCATCGGTTCCTTCCAGCAGGGGGAGAGTTAATATAACCTGAGGTTCCTGTCCGAAGTGTCGCTGAATATCGCGCGCCAGTGCAAAATTGAATTTCTGGTCAGTACCTCCCATCTCTATATCGGCTTTTATTGCATAGGAATCATATCCCTGAAATATAGGATAGAGAAATTCATGTATGGAAATTGGTATATTGCTCCTGTATCTTTTTTCAAAATCATCGCGTTCAAGCATTCTTGCAACTGTATAAATAGAAGTCAATTCAATGACATTTTTTGCTTTAAGTGGTGACAGCCATTCTGAATTATACCTTACTCTGGTCTTTTCGGGATCAAGAACCTTGAAAACCTGATCAAAATATGTCCTGGAATTCTCTTTTACCTCGTCCTCTGTCAGCATGGGGCGGGTTTTTGACCTGCCGGAAGGGTCTCCTATCATGGCGGTAAAATCCCCGACTATGAATACAATGTCAAAACCCAGATTTTGAAGGTCATGCAATTTTTTAAGGCATACGTAATGCCCCAGGTGAAGGTCAGGTCTTGACGGGTCTGCACCGTATTTTACAATAAGTCTCTTTTTTCTTCTGAGTTTATCAAGCAATTCCTCATACGGCAGAAGGTCAACTACATTCCTCTTTATAATAGAAAGTGCCTCTTCCATTTTTCAAAAGACGTCTTTTATGTCCAGTAAATAATTATACCACAGTTAGGACAATATTCAATTTTCTCGTTTTTGTCCTGCTTGGAATCTGTTTCGGTTGGAAGCTCCATAAAACAATTGGTACAAATTCTGCTCACAACAGGTGCTATGCCCCTACCATACCTCTTTTTCAATTTTTCATATCTCTTCAGGACGGAGGAGGGGATTGATTTCAGGATTTCTTCACGCACTTTCTCGAGTTTTTCAATTGAAGAGTCTTTTGTTGGGAATCCTATTTCCTTGTATTCTTTTGTAGAGGCGTCCTTGAGCATTGCTTCAATATCATTTAAAGCAATCAGTTTTTCAACGATTGAATCCATTAAACCTCCTTGGCTATGCCTTTTAGATACTCGGCGAACTTGTCAACGCCCTCTATTTTTAGATATTCTTCCCCTCTGTCCACTATTTTTTTGGCCATTCTTGCAATTTCTCCCAGTGTAATGAGATATTTTGTTCCGGGGTCATTGGGGGGAGCAATGAGTAAAAAGAACAGGTGTACGGGTTTTCCGTCGAGAGAATCGAATTCCACACCATCCTTTGACCGTCCTATTACGAGAATGACATTATCGAGTACAACACTCCTTGTGTGTGGTATGGCAATTCCCTGTCCTATACCTGTGGAACCTATGCTCTCTCTCTTTTTAAGTGCCGCAAGTATCACTTTTTCTCTATCCGCTGACAGGTTCAGAGGTCTCAGAAGCTCACTGAGAGCCTCATTCTTGGTTTTTGACTGCATGTCACATATTATTCTATCCTTTGACAGCATTTGTTCTATCATGTTAGCCTCCTTTTTATCCTTTTACCGCACCCTGCGTTATACCTTCAATGAAATAACGCTGGGCAAATATAAATATCAATCCAATCGGAAGAATGGATAGTGTTGAAGCTGCCATTTCAAGTGTATAAGCCTCCTGGTGGGCATTCTTGAACATGGCAAGTCCAACCGGCACGGTGTACATATTTTCCGTTTGTGCCACAATTAACTGCCACAGAAAGTTTGACCAGTGAAATTGAAAATTTAACAGAAAGACAGTGGCAATAATGGGCATCATAAGCGGAATAATGAGCCCTGTGAAAATCTTGATTTCTCCTGCCCCGTCAATTCTTGCTGCTTCAAGCAGTGAATCGGGTATTTGCTTTGCAAATTGTGTCAACAAAAACAGTCCGAAAACATTGGCCAGATGCGGCACTATCATCCCCTGAAAGCTGTTCATCCATCTCAGTTTGTAAATGACAAGAAATTGAGGTATTACATACAATAATCCAGGGACCATCATTGATGATATAAATAACCAGAATAACTGGTCTTTTGCTATGAATCTGTGTTTCGCAAATGCGTATGCAGCCATAAGGGCGAATAATGTTGAGAACGTGGCTGCAAAAATAGCCACAATGGAGCTGTTTCTGAAAAAAGTAAGAAAATGATAATCATAGAGAACTTTTTTGAAGTTATCAATGGTAAAACCCGTTTTAAGGGAAAGTACAAGTCCTGTGCCCGGAGGTTTGAAGGCCGTAATGAGCATCCATAGAAAGGGAAACAATACCACTATAAGGAGTGCTGTTGCAATAAGGAAAATTATAAATTTTTTCAATATTCAATCCTTCTGACTTTTTGCGTATATAAGTGAAATGGATAGAGTTATGATAAGCAAGATAAATGCAACGGCAGCAGCTTTTCCCAGTTTCAGTTCAGAGAAAAAGTCAAATAAATAAAGACCGGTTACCTTTGTCATTCCCAGAGGAGTTCCGAAATGAAAAACCGTTGGCCCGCCGCCTGTCATAGCGTAGAATTCGGCAAAAGCGGACAGGGAGCCTATGATGCCCATGATAACGAGAAAAGTTGTCACGGGCTTAAGCAGAGGCATTGTTATGTGGAAAATTCTTTTGAGACCGCTGGCACCATCCAGAGAGGCCGCTTCGTATATTTCTTTCGGTATGTTCTGCATAGCGGCAATGTAAAGAATCATGCCGAAGCCTGCACCCTTTAAAACCATTGCAGTGGCAATAGATGGCAGAGCTGTTGCGGCATTGCCGAGGAAGCCTGTTCTGTAAATACCCCCTATTAGTGGTTTCATCATGTTTGTTACAATACCATACCTTCCCGATAGAAGGAATGTCCAGACAATACCAACGACAAACGCATCAAGTACGAACGGAAGGAAGTATCCTGCTCTGTAAATTGAATTGATGCGGAAGGGAACTCTCATAAGTAAAGCAAGACCGAGCGATAATATGATTCCCCCCGGTATTATCAGTGCCGCATAATATAATGTAACGAGCAATGCCCACCAGAATCGCGTGTCCTTCAATATATAAGTATAGTTTTTCAGCCCGACGAACTGAAGACCTCCGAATACATCCTGAAAATTGGTTACTTTGTGAAATGAGAGAACAAGAGAGTAGATAAAGGGAAAACCCAGAAAAATCAGGAATATGAATAGAAACGGAGCTATAAACGCATAGGAAATCAGGTTTTCCCTTAATCTGTTCATTAATCTGTTACTATCAATTTACCTGTCTTAAAAGAGCCGCTATTTTCGTGTATTTTTAAAATGTATACGCCTTTTGTCAGACTCCCTGATTTTATCGTTTTTCCACTGATATGTTTAACTAATGTGCCGTCGCTTCTGTATACGAGGATGCCTGTTATGTTATTTCCGAGTGTCAGGTCCCTGTGAGATAGGACAAAAATATTACCTGTTTTGTTTTGGAGTTGGTTCGATTGTTCTTTGATACCGGAAATTGAAGGCATATCAACCTGAAGTGATGATGTGGCTCTGATGACAGCCATTGTATCACCCGGATACTTATATGTGTTTAAATCATTGGCCTGGTCTGTGCTCTTTACAAAACAGAGGTCATATATATCCGGCTCAAGCCAGTCGGGGTCAGCTTCCGAGCCATTTGCCCCCATACCTCCGCCTCCGTGCCACTGTGTTGCAACAGAGTCTACTTCCTTGTAATTGCCGAATTCTCCGAGACCGGCGGTTACCACAAAGTTAACGGTAGAATCCAGGACATTGCCTGATGGCAGTAATTTCAATGCATTGAGGCCCACCTCTATTACTCCGTTATCCGGATTGAGATACGCACTGGCGTTAACTGAATCCGTGATATCGGTCCAATTCTGGTCAAATACCTTAACATTGTCGTCCGCAATAACAACGGCGTATTCCCATTGTATTGCTGGAGATACCATTAAATCCGCGTTTTGGGGCACGTATACCTGCCCGCTTCCTGCCACATGATCGATATCCATCATTATTGTTATGAG
>JALTEL010000494.1 GCA_027073945.1 Caldifarciminota bacterium
ATTTATTAAATGGATGCTGGCCAGGGAATTTGCTTAACTGGGCTACAATGACGAGAAGGGATATTGCGAAAAAGGTGCTTGTCGGAGGCAAGGCAAAGTCAAGACAGGGAAATGTCCATACACTGATTGCAGAGACCAATTGGAGTGATGGCTGGAGGTATTTTTACTGGCATGGGCGTTCGTTTAAGAGATACCTTTCTGCCGCGAGCCCTTCAAAGGTTTATATTTATGATAACCAGGCACACGCCTATAGAATATACGGTGCACGTGTTCAGGTTGAAGTGGCTGATACCTTTACCCGTGGCATTATTCAGCAAATTGCCGATAAAAATAACGACTATCAGTGGGATGATAATATCCCCAGGTTCGGATTGTTTATATTCAATACGAGTGAGGGTGGGCATGTTGAATGTTATATCGGTGAGCCTACACTTAATAACTTTATTTCTGCTGTAGAGAATCTCGACTTCAATACATGGACACCACTTGCCGAAAGCTACTATGAAGCATTGAGATATTTCGGACAGGATGACCCATATTATTACAACAATGATTATACAAAACAAATAGGTGGTGTCAAGGACCCTTACTATGATAAAGATTTAAAAGAGATTGTCTGGTGCAGAAAAAGCTTTGTAATAGTCATAACAGACGGAGAGTCAACCAAGGATGAGGACATACCTGGATGGCTTCGTGATTTTGACCATGACGGTAATGATGCCTCCAATATAAATGGCAGCGGTGGAACGGACTATCTGGATGATGTGGCTTTGTGGGGCCACAATACTGATCTGCGTGCAGGTGCAGCCAATAACATACCTGGTGAACAAAATGTCATACTCTATACTGTGTATTCATTTGGAAACTCAAGCAGGGCTGTTCAACTTTTGCAGGATGCTGCAAAGAACGGGGCCTTTATAGACAAAAATGGTAATAACAAGCCCGATTTGCAGGAGGAATGGGATACCGATGGAAATGGTGTTCCTGATGCTTATTTTAAAGCACAAAATGGCTATCAACTTGAGAGGTCAATAAGAAAGGCCATTGAGGATATACTTCAGAGGGTTGGTGCTGCATCTGCTGTGACCATAGTGTCCAATACTTCAAAGGGTGAAGGTCTTGCAATGCAGGCGTTTTTCTTACCAAAGCTTACATCAGGCGGTATTGATTACTACTGGCTTGGGTCTGTTGTGTCTTACTGGATAGATGAATACGGTAATTTGAGAGAGGATACTAACAACAATCTCACGCTTGACAACAGCGATTACATAGTCAGATTTACCATGAGTGGAAACGAGACGAGGGTTGTGGAACTGCAGGACAATAACAATGACGGTGTGCCTGATGACACTGTCGGTATGGTTCCGCTCACTCAGCTTGGGATTGGTTTAAATGCTGTGTTCAATGCAGGTGAAAAACTGTATAATACAAACTACTCCTCAAGAAACATATATACCTATGTACCGGGTACCGGACTTACAGATTTTAACATTGCAAACAAGAATAAGTTTGAAAATTTCCTTGATGTTGATTTGACCAAGGTGGATACGGTTATTGATTATGTAAGGGGCGAAGATTTTGCGGGTTACAGAAGAAGGGATATTGAGCAACAATCCAACACATGGAAATTGGGTGATATTATCTATGCAACTCCGCTTATTGTGGGAGCTCCTCAGGAAAGGTACGATAAGATATACAGAGACAACACTTACAGAGAATACTTTAATGCCAACAGAAACAGAAGAAATGTCGCCTATATCGGAGCCAACGACGGCATGCTTCATGTCGTAAATGCGGGTATTTTTGACAGAGTCAATAAAAAAATCAATCCTGCCGGATACGATGTTGGCTCGGAACTCTGGGCTTATATACCGTTTAATCTTCTGCCACATCTTAAATGGCTTATGGATCCCGATTACTGCCATGTGTACTATGTTGACCTTCCTCCAAAGGCAAGTGATCTGAGAATATTCAGTGATGACGCTAACCACAAAGACAGATGGGGCACGGTTTTGTTCGGTGGAATGAGGTTCGGCGGATATCCCGTTGATGTAGATGGAACTACCATGAGGTCTTCCTATTTTGCACTTGATGTCACTGTGCCCACTTCACCTTCATTTATGTGGGAGTTTAATGATGATGACCTTGGCTATACAACGAATAAGCCTGCGATTATAAAGGTGGATTCTTCATGGTATGTAATATTGACTTCAGGTCCCACGGATTTTGATGGAAATAGCGACCATGAAGCATATGTTTATATTCTTGATGCCAAGACGGGCAATTTGCTTCGCAAATTTGAGGCAAATGAGAATGATGCTTATATGGGGCCTCCTGCTGTGGTGGATGTTAATATTGATTATAATGCTGATGTTGTATATATCGGAGAGAGTTATGTTCAGGGGAACAATGAAAAGGGTAAGGTTTACAGACTGACTCTTACGGATCCCAATACAGGGAAACCTACAACCGATGTTAACAACTGGAATTTAAGCATTTTGCTTGATGATGTACCTTCGTCTGTCACAGCTAAATTGAATGCCTCTATGGATGCCGAAGGACATCTGTGGGTCTTTGGCGGAACAGGGAGATACTGGAGTGATGCTGACGAGCAGACAACACCTACGAATTTTCTTTTTGGTATCAAAGACGACGGATGGAGGGATGGTGCCGTAACCTATGGTTCGGGTAGCATGCTTGATGCAACAAATATTGCCGTCAAAGTTGATACCTCTACCGGAGCATCCCGTGTTTACGGGGTTCTTTCGGATACGGCAAGCTTTTCCAGCTTTGAAACATGGGCATCTTCCAATTATCAGGGCTGGTACATCAATATAAGTGCTGAGCGAGATTTGAATATGCCGCTTGTACTGGGTGGTGCTGTCTTCTATACAACATTCATACCAACCGATGACCCCTGCGGTTTTGGCGGGACTTCCTATCTATATGGATTGTACTATAAAACAGGTACAGGATATCAGAAACCCATACTCGGTACGAACACAAGTAACGAAGCACTTCGCAAGGTCAGTCTCGGGACAGGTATGGCCTCTGCACCAGCAGCGCATCTTGCCACAAATGAGGCAAATGCCCAGGTTGTGGTGCAAACAAGTACCGGTCAGATTATTCAGACAAGTACGCCTCTCCCATTCAAAGTTAAGAGTGGAGCGAGAATATGGAGAGGCCTTTTATTCTAAGGGGGGATTAAAATGTTTATCTTAAATATAGTAATGTCAATTGGCCTGGTTGCGCAGGTACCTGCTTTGAAAAAGGCACCTGAGCCTTTTACAAGGCCAGAGATAAAGGAAATACTCATGGGTAAAAAGAAATTAATGCCGGATGTGAATGATAAGAATATGGTAAATATGATTAACGATACAAATAAGCTTCCTGTAAATGCTCTGGTGTACTGCATTTTCCGCGGCACAGATGAGCAGGGTAATATAATCATAGAAGTACCCGATAAAATAGCAAATAAACATATTAAAATGGTGCAAAATCCCGTTGTTCTGGGTGCCGCCGGACAGGAGAAAGACCTATCTTACGTGGAGCCAGGTAAGTGGGTACATATTTTTATCAGTGAACAAGGTGTCGTAGAAGGTATTAAGATAAGTCCGGTTAAAAAGGAGGTTAGATAGATGGGGCTTGTAATTTTACTTGTTATTCTTGGACTTGCGGTTATTGTTGTTCTCTGGGCTGTAGGCATATACAACGGACTTATCAAACTCAAAAACCTTGCTCAAAATGCATGGTCTGATGTTGATGTCCAGCTTAAGAGAAGGTACGACCTCATACCCAATCTTGTGAATACCGTTAAAGGATATGCCACACACGAACGTGAGACCTTTGAAAATGTCACAAAGGCAAGGAGTATGGCTGCTGCTGCTAAAACCCCGGCAGAAAAGGGACAGGCTGAGAACTTTCTCACGCAGGCACTTGGAAAGTTATTTGCCGTGGTTGAAAATTATCCACAGCTAAAGGCCAATGAGAACTTTCTTGAATTGCAGAGGACACTTCAGGAAATAGAGGATGCCATACAGAGTGCAAGGCGTTATTACAATGCGGTTGTCAGAGATTTTAATATAAAGATAGAGACCTTCCCGAATAATATAATATCCGGTATGTTCAACTTCAGGCCAATGGAATTCTTTGAAATTGGTGAGCAGGACAGGGCAGTGCCACAGGTAAAGTTCTAATTCGGGTTGTTTTGCATATAAACAGACTGGCAGGAATTTTTCCTGCCAGTCTGTTTATATATTTTCCTCTTTAAAAATATCTGATAGATACTTATGCTTTTTTAGGAGTTCCTTTGTAATGTAAAAATCAATCTTTCTTATATTATAAGTAGCCGGTACAACCATTTTTTTCTTAATTTTTTCGTATAAATCATTGGAAATTTCGTACAAAAGCTCTCCTTGTGTATTATGCCCTTTTAATTGAGATAAAAACTGCACAAGCAATTCACCATCTGCTTCTATTGTCTCTTGCAATGCGTTTGCCTGCGTAAAGCAGATACCGTTTAAAGGCGCACTTTTTATTCCGAACTCCATTGAAATAACCGGAATGAGGTTGACAGCTTCAGAAGGGTTAGCCGATTCTTCCTCCAGTCTGTTTTTTATAAGCAGTGCCACAAGTTTGCCCCCCTCACCTCGGCCGCAATCTATATTCAGTCTTTCTCTATATCCGTTTATTTCAAACATGATTTTATAGGTATCATTGTATCTTTTTATATACATGTTCAAAAGACGTCCGAACGGAAGGCTCATTTTTCCTTTGACTTTTATGATGTTTGTTCTGCTTTCTGGCTCGATGCTCACTGCATTTTCCAATTCCAGTACTTTTGTTTCCAGTATATCTTTTATACTGCGAGCCACACAATTCAGTCCTTCAAAGCATATAACGCACCAGATTCTCGTTAGAACTTCACTGTTAACTGCAAGGCTTTTCCATCTTTTACCGCTTGCATATTGTATGAGCAGCCTGTACAGGGTGGATAGGTCTTCCTCGGTTAACCAGTTATACTTGAATTTGTATTTCCAGACAATATCAGAGTAAAACTTCTCTTCAAAAGTTTCTTTTTCGTTTAAGATGAATAACGGATGCTCCGGCTCCTCCTGGCTTTTTATGCATTTTATAAGTGAATTGCCCGCTATCACGTTTTTGGACGTCTGCAATCTTATCTGATAACCAATAAACGCCTTTTAAAACTGCTGTTATTTTTATTTAGCACAACTGTGTATATGCCTTCTGGTAAATTTGAAATGTCCAGAGGAAATGCAGGATTGTTTCTTTCTATAACTGTTCTTCCGTATATATTGAAGATGGAAATACGGCTGAAGGAAGTGTTATATGTGCATTTCAAAAGTTTTCCGTTTTGTGTAATATATATCCGGGCAGCTGCGCCTTCTTGCTTTTCCTCTATGTCTGTTACCTGTATGTCAGACATGTCTCTTGGCTCAATTTTAAAATTACCAAAGCTGTAAGTTATTGGTCCTGTGATTGTATATGTATATCCTACGGTGGGTAAATACGATACACCCAAATCATCCACTCTGAATGCCTTTTGAGGGTCCGCTGGAAAATTGTTTATTTCCCACTCTCCGTATCCCAGACTGTCATTTGTGCAGGTTGCATTCTCTATACGCGCTAAAACGCTTTCATATTGTTCCTGTGGGGCTAAATCGGTTGTGATAACTTCCTCGTTGGGAAGTGCATGTCCTGCTGACAGTACGTCAATACCTGTTATATTTTTTATTTCGGTATTGCCATAGTATTCCGAAACTGTACCCCTTACAACAACGCTGTCTCCCCTCTGTACCTGCGGAGATGATGCGCTTCCTCTGTAAACGTATATTCCACGCCATGGACCTCCGGGATATTCCTCTATGAAGAAATTATTCCCAAATACACCTGTAACTATACCGGATGTTTTTACAGCAGAGTCTGCATAAGGGGATGTCCCCAGTTGTCCTTGAATATCGTAGATGGAATGGTAAGGCGGTTCGGGTGCTGCTCCGAAATCCATAAGAGATGCATCATCAACGTAAAAAATAGCACTGTCATTGGCTGTCCAGTTTGAATCGGGTATATCGTTATAAAGCCTTATCTCTGCATGCAGGGTATCGGCTCCCTGTGGGACTACAATGGTATCTGTCTGCATTTTTACCCAGTTAGGAGAATCCGTGGAGTAAGACCCATAGAATGATGAAACCAAACTGCCCTGTGCATCATAAAATCTCAGGTAAGGCCTTGCTTTTCCAAGGGTATCGTTTTCCCACAAGAAAAAACTGAACACATATTGATGTCCCTGTGTTACAGGGTAGATATACTGTGTCAGTCTTTGCGTACTCTCGGACTTTAATACCAGTTTTACCGAATGAGTGCTGCTGTGCACGTTTGAAGTCTCATCATAAATATCGTAAGAACTGGTTTCCTGCTGCCAGTTATCAGGGATACCCCCTGTCCATTGCTCAAACCCCCCATTTGTAATGAGTTCTGTCTGAGATATAAGCAAAAATATCACCAAATTTATCATAAAAACCTCCTTTTTTAGATATTTATACACATAATTGACTGGTAAATACTTTTACCACTGTGTACCTCAATGTAATATATCATATAACATGAAAGTTGGTCTGTCAAGAAGTATAGAGAAACTTACTGAAGATGATTCTTTGTAAATTGTATATTTGTAATCAAAACGTGAATTTGTATGATTGCAAATACCTAACAAAGCAGTAGAGGCAGCGTTGGTTTCTTCTGTTTTATTATGAATATGGGCGTAAACTTGAAAGAACGCGTATGGTCAGTTATAATTATAGGGCTTGTACAGGAGGTAACAATGAAGAATAAAACTGCGGTAAAAAAAGCAAAGCAGGATGAGGTGCGGAGATTGAGAAATAAAAGTTATAAAAGTTTTTTGAAAAGCAAAACGAAACAGTACATTAATGAGAAAGATAAAGATAAAAAAGCAGAGCTTTACAAAGAACTTCAGTCAGTCTATGACATAGCAGCAAAGAAGCATATTTATCATCCGAATAAAGTTGCTCGTAGAAAGGCATATCTTATAAAATTATTGAAAGATTAGAAGGGCGGTTAGCTCAGCGGTGAGAGCGCCTGCCTTACAAGCAGGAGGTCAGAGGTTCAAATCCTCTATCGCCCAATTGTATAGTTAATATCAGAAAAATGTTGTCAGTATTCTAAGAACAACTGCACCTGCTAATGGTGCCCAGACATTATCATCAGGATAAAAGTCCGAAAATTCTATCACTCCAATTGTTAATCCGGATATTATCTTGTGCCATATAGGGATAGGGTGATAGGAAACAGCAGAGATTATAAATGCAAGTGTTATAAAGGTTAAAAAATGTGCAAAGTCCTTTTCCTTTGGCGGCTCTCTGAGAAGTGAGCTTACAATGGGCGTAAGTCCATCAACAATCACTGAAACAAATATCACAAATGAAAATGTCTGTCTGCTAAAAAAGAAATAGATGAAGGTAATTGCAAGTACAAAATAAGTTGCTCCTGTCAAACTGTGCTTTTCCCGTTCCTTTAATAATTCCCCGAAAATTTTGTTAAAGATTGTGCCTGCTGGTTTGACCTTAAGTCTCAGCAGCTCAATAGTTATAGCCAGAAGCGAAAGGGCCAAAAGTATATATCCTGCCACACGAGAACCGAACAATATGGGCAGGAGGATAAGTGAAAGTAAGGTTAAATGGATGAGTTTCCTTATTAAATATCGTGCACTCAAGGTTTGAACTTCAGTGTTACTTTCTGAACATACCCGGGTTCAGAAGAAGGGACCAGTGCATAATTTACAGAGAATTTCTTTATATCCAATGCAGCCCCCAGTGTAATACCTGTTTTGCCGTATCCACCCATTAAAAATAATCCATTGGTCAGTTTATACTGAAAGCCGCAGGAAGGTGATATTGTCAGTGGCCCCGCTGTTATAAATGCATAGTCTTTCCACCCTTCGAATTCCGTTTCCAATGAGAATGTAAACTGACTCTTACCTATTGCGGTTCCAGCCCCCAATATAATAGATGGGTAGGTCCATTCATATCCCCCATTTTTTGAAAAAATACATGGGGCATTTTTTAGCACACAGGCAAACTTCGCTTTTTCTTCCCTGTAGTTAAGCCCAAAGTCCAGGAATCCTCCTTTTTCTGTGCTTACACTCAGGTCTTCGTAAAAAAGTCCCACTGATATGCCTGCGGATAGTTTTTGTGACATGTTTTTCCCTGCAGTTGCACCAGCAATGAAGAACCTATAAACACTTGAAGATTTTTTTATGATATTGCCATCAACGACTCCCTTCGAGCTGTCCTTTAATGTCGTAAATTCTATGGGAGAAGAGTGAAGGTACCCCAGGAAGAAGTTTGATTCATAGGTTTTGAAAAGATTGAAACTTCCAAATTCCATTTCTTCTACTTTGATAAAACCACTGTAATAAGAAAAATGTGATGCCCCGAACTCTTTGATGTTGGAGTACAGAGCAGGATTCTGATATGCGGAAGCAGAATAAACTATATCCATGCCTCCTGTTGATGAAATGGCAGCATCTTTGAACATCTCAAACACTTCACCCCTGTATTTCGCAAATAGGGGAGTTGAAAGCAAAATAAGTGCGGTAACTAATCTCATTGATTATTTTATTTCAACAATGGAGAAGTGGTCATTCGTGTATATGCAGATGCTGGATGCTATTTTCAGTGATTCCGATACGATTTCCCTTGCAGAGAATTTTGTATGTGAAGAGAGAGCTTTTGCTGCTGCAAGCGCATAAGGTCCACCAGAGCCGATTGCAACAATACCATGATCAGCTTCAATAACATCCCCGTTACCTGTGATGATAAAGGCTTTTTTTCTGTTCACAACTGCAAGCATTGCTTCAAGCCTTCTCAGTACCTTATCCTGTCTCCAGTCTTTTGCAAGCTCAACACTTGCCTTCAGTAAGTTCCCTTTTGTTTGTTCCAGTTTTACCTCAAGCCTTTCGAACAGAGTAAGTGCGTCTGCTGCAGCCCCTGCAAAACCTGCCAGTATCGCGTTCTGATAAAGAGTACGTACTTTATTTGCAGAGTGTTTTACAACCGTATCTCCAAATGTTATCTGACCGTCCGAGCCCATTGCTGCTTTTCCATCTTTTACCACCCCTATAACTGTTGTTGAATTTGTTTTCATACGCACTCCTTTTGTATTATTCTGGTTTTTATTATAATTCAAGGTATGGGTTTATCAAAACAGTTTGGTAAAAGTTGGGTAAAACATTTAATGCTTTTTATATGTTTTTTTTATTTCAACTGTTACATATTGCGGTATGGTTGAAATAAATTTTACACGAGAAGGTACATTGCAAGAGATGCTGACCTTTTGAATTTTATTTTTTGCAAGCATCTCCATATTTATTACAGGGCGGCAGATGTATCGGGATAGTCTGACAAATGTGGTTTCCTGCGGTCGCCTTATAATTACTCTCACCGATTCCGGAACAATGAGCAGCCTCACAGAGTCATTATTTAAAACAGGTATATTGTTCGTGGTATCGTTTATATACGGTACCGCAAAATAGCTGATAAGGACACTGTCATAGGGAAGAATTTTGGCAAGTCGATTTGGCAATTTAATGCTGGACCATATACTGTCTTCTCCCATCTTCATTGAGGATATTCTCAGAGTATCTGTGTGCAGTTCGTTTATACTTTTGATATAAGAAGCAGGACCTATTATGGTTAGTTTTGTTGGATTCACTTTAATATCTTTGAGTATCAATGAATCCCGGGGAAAAGCAATAACAGGAGTTATCCTGTATATCTTTTTCTTCTTAATCCTGTCAACAAAGAAATATACTTTTTCGGGCAGAACATCCAGTATTTGAATATTTCCGACCCCTGCCAAATTCCCATCAGTATAGTCAACAAGATTTTTCCCGAATTTTAGTTTTCCTATGTTAATAACATAGTATGTTTTTGTAAATTTAAGCTTGAGTAAGGCTTTACCCTTTCCCTGTACCTTTATTCCTATTTTACGCGGCAGATTTGAGACAATGACGAGCGTGTCCGATTTCGTATATCTGTACTTTATGGGTACAGTGGTGTAAAAGCTGTAGTTCTTTTCCGTTGTGGCATGGAACCATATTAATATGGCAATTATCAGTGAAATGACTTTAAGACCCATGTTGTTGAAAATTTTAGCTTTCATTTTCTGCCTTACTTTTATTCAGTTCGCTTTCGAATACGCTTCTGAGTTTCTTTTTCAGTTCCTCCGAAGACAGGGCGGCACTCAACATTCCGCTTTCTGCTATTCTTATGGAATGCCTTTCTTCCGATATTACTATGCTCAAGCAATCTGTGACGCTTGATATACCAACAGAAGCCCTGTGCCTTGTACCTAATTGCGGGTCAACGTCTTTTGGGTCTGCAAGCGGTAATACAACCCTTGCTGCTATTATTTTATTGCCTTTGATTATGACTGCCCCATCATGTAGGGGAGACGGAGGTGTGAAAATACTGACAAGTAGAGGAGCAGAAATCTCGGCATTCAGAGGAATGCCTGCATCATTTATATAATCTTTGAGACCAATTTGCCTTTCTATAACAATCAATGCCCCGAGCCCTCTGTCTCTTAGAGAGAGCATAGCTCTTACAAGTTCGTCAACGGCTGTGTCATTTAGCGCTCCTATTTTCCCCATAAACGGATTTTTTCCTATTAAAGCCAGCCCTTTTCGTATCTCGGGCTGAAAGATTATTATTATTGCAAGGAGACCTATACTGGCAAACACGGAAATCAGCCAGTTCAGAGCTTCAAGGTTAAAGAATACAGAAATACCCCAGAATACGAATATAAAAGATAATCCTATAATCATATATAGAGTCCTGGTGCCTTCAAACAACTCAAGAGTTTTGTAAACTATTATTGTTACAATAATTATATCAAGAAGATCTTTAATTCCAATATGTAAAGGCATATAATAATTTTAATGCAAACTGCGTATGCTTGCAAGTAAAGTCACTTATAAAGTGCATGTTTGTTGGAAAATTACAAATTGTACAATTCATTTTCCAGTTTAGGTATTAAAAGAAAAACAGCCATAAATATTGATATAGCAGAGGCTGCAAATAATGAGAACACTATATATATCTGGTAAAGTGCAGCTTCTACAGGACTCGCCCCGGCTATTAGCAGACCACTCATTGCCCCGGGAATATGAATCAGACCAAGAACTTTGAGTCCGTCTATCTGAGGAATCATTATAATGAGAAAAACATCGGTGAAAGTAAGACGCATTATTTCTTTCCGTCCGCCCCCATCAATCAGGATAGCCTCAATTATTTCCCTTTTCTCATGTATCTCTCTTCTCATGAATTTATAGACTGCAGATATGTATTTTGTTGTATTTCCAATTATCATGCCAGAAAGCGGGACAAAGACATTTGGAGAGATGCTGAGTATGCCGGAAATATAGAGAAGGGTGGCCAGTATCAAAAATGGTATTAGTATAGAAGAAAAGGATATTAAAAATACATTTCCCAGTCCTCGACCGCGTTCAATTGTTATGAATGTGCCCCCTATCAGCATAAGTGCAATGATGATGATTGACCACAGAGCAGGTAATTTGAAAAAGTACAGGAGGACGAATGCAACTAAGATTATCTGCAGAAAACCTCTTGATGCAGGTACAAATAGCTCTTTTACAATATTGATTTTCAGGTATATATAGAATAAAAGCGGAAACAGAAGAAAAATAAATGATAATGCGAATTTATACAGCATTTATCCCACAATAATCCAAATAAGGGTATTTAATAATTTGACAGGAGGGGAAGGCTTTGCTTTCCCCTCCTGCTTGCTTTATTACTTGTCAGTTTCGGGTGTTCTTTGCTCAAGCCAGAGCAATCTTTTCCAGTTATTTTCTATGTTATTTTGTATCTTTTTGAGAAGCTCGGGATACTTGAATACATGTTTAAATCTCTTCTGAGGTTTCAGGAATTCTTCTACAGGCACGAAATTCCTCGGTTTGTACGTAACTTTGTAGTACCCATTCTCAACCTCGTAAAGGGGCCAGAATCTCGTTTCAACTGCTGTCTTTGCAAGTGTAATAGAAAGATTTTCAGGGTATCCCCAGCCAGGGGGGCATGGAGATAAAACAGCTATGAATGCAGGTCCATCAACCTCGAGACCTTTCTGGACCTTTTTTGTAAGATCAGACCAGAAGGCAGGGGATGCCTGCGCTGCATAGGGTACATGATGAGCTGCAACAACCTCTGTTAAATCCTTTCTTATATGTTGTTTTCCCGGGATAACTTTACCTGCAGGAGAAGTTGTTGTACTGGCTCCCAATGGAGTTCCGCTTGACCTTTGAATGCCTGTGTTCATATAAGCTTCATTGTCATACAGTACATAAAGAAAATCGTGTCCCCTTTCGAGTGCTCCAGAGAGTGCCTGAAGACCAATATCATATGTGCCTCCGTCACCACCAAAAGCCACAAATTTCACTTTTTTCCCGTTTTCTTTTATGCGACCTCTTTTAACCATTGCCTTGTATGCCCTTTCTATACCGGATATTGTGGCGGCAGCATTTTCAAATGCATTGTGCACCCAGGGAACAGGCCATGAAGTGTAGGGCATAATTGTCGTGACAACCTCCATACATCCTGTGGCATTTGCAACAACCAGATTGTAATCGGCTCCGGCAGCTAAGACCATTCTTATAATTGAGGGGAAAGCGCATCCTGCACAGGCTCTGTGTCCTGGCGCAAGTCCATTTGACCTTTCTGCAAGTTGTTTAAGGTTTAATCTCTGCATTTTTTCCTCCTTATTCTCTTACGCCTAAGTATGTTACTTCAGCTTTTTCCTTACCCTGAGCGAGTTCTTTAAGAGTATCTGCAATTATTTCCGCATCTTCCATAGGAAAGTCTCGTCCACCGAGCCCAAATACAAAGTCAATCATCCTGGGTCTTTGCTCAAGTGGATAAAGTGCTGCTCGTATCTCGTTGAACATTGGTCCTCCCTGTGTGGAGTAAGTGTCTGCTCTGTCCATTACAGCAACAGCTTTTTTACCTTCAAGTGCTTTTCTCAATTCCTCAAAGGGAAATGGACGCGTAATTCTAAGTCTCAAAAGACCTATTTTTTCACCTTTTTCTCTGCGTGCATCAACTAATTCTTTCATTGTCCCAGCAGCGGAACTCATGCTTACAACCACATATTCGGCATCATCCATTCTATATTTTTCAATAAAATCAGGTATGTCTGTACCAAAACGTTTGTTATATTCATCTGTCATGTCCTTTATTATGTTCTTTGCCTTCTGCATGGCATCCACAACGTGCATTCTGTGCTCAAAGTAGTAATCTTGCAGATCGAGTGGCCCCACGGTTATCGGATGTTCGAAGTCGAACAAGTTGTACAATGGCTTTCTCGTTCCAACATAGTGTTTTACTTCTTCGTCAGGTAATGTAGCAACAACCTCCATTTCATGACTTATGATAAATCCATCAAGTGTAACCATTAAAGGTAAATGAACAGCCTCTGCAATTTTTATACCCATGATAACGGAATGATAGGCCTCATTGGCATTTTCCGTGTATATCTGCATCCACCCGGAATCCCTTGAGCCCATTGTGTCTGAGTGGTCTCCGTGGATATTTATCGGTGAAGAAAGTGCTCTGTTCACCACTGCTATAACTATCGGAGTTCTGAGTCCGCTTGCAATATACAGTATTTCATGCATAAGCGCAAGGCCTTGAGAGGATGTGCCAGTCATTACCCTTGCACCTCCTACAGATGCTCCCACACAGGCTGAAATGGCAGAATGCTCGGATTCGACAGGGACAAATTCGGTATCTACAAGACCATCTGCTACGTATTTTGAAAATATCTGAACGATCTCTGTGGCCGGTGTAATTGGATATGCTGCAACCACATCAGGATTAATCTGTTTCATAGCATAGGCGTATGCCTCATTACCGGTTAAAGCCATTTTTATAAATTTTTGTTCCGTTTTCTGCATTACAGTTCCTCCTTTACCATATCAATTGCCTTTATTCTGGGAGGACAAACTTCTGCACATATTCCGCAACCTTTACAGTGATTATAATCAACGCCCTGTATTTTTCCGTCTTTTACCAGTACTGAACTGTCAGGACAATAAAGCCAGCATAGAAGGCAATTGGTACATTTATCAAGGTTAATGACGGGCTTTACGCCTGTTCGCCATTCTCCCGTGTTAACCTCAGGTGAAGTGGGTGCACCGGGAATGACTGCGCCTTCGGGTAATTCTTTCCATCCCATTTTTTTCATAATTATCTGACCTCCTGATATGCCTTTTTCACAGCCTCGATATTTGCTTTTACAATATCATTTTTATATTTGATTTCCAGCCGTTTTTCGACGCTTGTAAGGAACCTGTTAAGCTCAATTATCGAAGTCGCTTTTATCAATGCACCAAGCATAGGTGTATTTGGAAGATTTCTGCCTATGATTTCTTCTGAGATGCCACTTGCATCAACGGTGAATATCTTATTTTTCACATTATATTTTTTAGCCAGTTCATCAGCAGATTTTTTTGTGTTTACAATCATAATAGTGTTTTCATTTACGCCTTCCCAGACTTTCTCGGTTGCGAGCAAAGTTGGGTCTAAAACCATTATAACATCGGGTATTTTAATCGCAAAATGTATTCTGATTGGCTCATCGCTAATTCTGTTGTACGCTGTTACCGGAGCGCCTCTGCGTTCAGGACCGTATTCGGGAAATGCTTGAATGTATTTCCCCTCCTGCATCATGGACTCACCGAGGAGGAGAGCGCCGGTTTTTGCACCCATTCCACCTCTGCCGTGCCATCTTATTTCGAGATATTTCTTTGCTGCCATTACATCTCCTTGTTTTAAGTTCTATAATTATAATGCATGTCTTTCGTACCATCAAGTTGATTTTATGCACAAGTTTACCTGTATTTTATAGCGGTTTTTAATCGTAGGAGAGTGGCTATCAAACGATTTTTTGATTATCCACGCCTTTTGATTTATCATTAACAACAAATAGAATAAACACCTCAAAGGAGGATAGATATGATAGAAGTAAGAATGCATGGCAGAGGAGGTCAGGGTGCGGTTGTTGCATCAAAAGTCCTTGCAGATGCTGCCTTCAAAGAGGGGAAATATGCACAGTCGTTTCCCCAGTATGGTGTGGAGAGAAGAGGTGCTCCTGTTACTGCTTTTACCCGTATATCCGAAATAGAAGGGGAGGCAGTAACACGGTCGTTCATCTACACGCCAGACCATCTTATTGTGCTTGACCCCACCTTATTTCTCAGCATAAATTTGCTTGAGGGACTGAAAGATGGGGGATGGGTTGTTATAAATTCTTCCGAGGGGCCTGATGCATTTGACATACCTGAAAAATTCAATGTTGCTGTTGTTGATGCTGCGTCAATTGCAATTAAATGGAGACTGGGCAGTAAGGCTCAACCTATTGTCAATACTGCTATACTGGGCGCATTTTCAAAAGTTACCGGAGTTATTGGTCTTGATGCCCTGAAGAGTTCTATTAATGCAAATGCTCCTGTGAAAAAAGAAGAGAACATAAGCGCTGCCGAGGAAGCCTTTAACAACGTGAAAACAAGGAGTTAGTTATGGATGAGCAAAAACCTATTTTAATAAAAAGCGAGAAAGACCTGCCAGAAGCTCCCATTTCTCAAGGCACGTCTCTGATAAACAAAACAGGGTCATGGCGAAATGTAAGGCCTGTACTTGTAGAAAGAAGTGCCCCATGTCAGAATGCCTGTCCTCTCAAAGTATATATTCAATCTTTCATAGATCTTTTGACAAGGGGGGAAAAGGAAAAAGCAGCGATTGAGATTCTTAAAAATAATCCTTTTCCGCTGCTTACCGGAAAATTTTGTCCTGCAAAATGCGAGATTGGATGCAATAGGAAAAAATACGATGAGCCTGTTGCCATAAAAGCACTTGAGACCTTTCTGGGTAAAATCGCTTACGAGAAATCTCTGTTTGCTCCCAGAATGTCTATCCTGAACAAAAAAGCAGCCGTGATTGGAGGGACAGAGACTGCTATGTCCTGTGCCTATTTTTTGAATTTGTGGGGAGTGGATGTCACGGTATATGCTTCTGATATTTTTAACGGTCTTGGACTTTCGAACGCTGATATAGAAAAAGAAAAAAAGAGACTTACTGAATTTGGAGTGAGATTTTCTGATGGACATATGGAAGCAGAAGCAGCCTTAAGCGAATATGATGCGGTTTTCACCGACAGGGGTGCAGAAATTTTAGATAATAAATTGAAGAATACGAAGATAAAGGGACTTTTCGCCGCCTTCCCCGAGAAAAAAGATTTTGCAAGAGATCTGTACGCTGGAAAGAGAGCTGCAAAATCAATGCTGGAATTCATGATGGGAGAAGAAATAAGGCCGGATGAAAGATTGCCGAGGGTGGTTTCTTTTAATGATATAGTCACGGATTATTTTGAACCGGAAAATAGAATAGAGTATATTGAAACATTGGAAGATGCAGTAAAAGAGGGAAACAGATGCTTTTCTTGCGGGCATTGTAATTCGTGCGGAAATTGTTATGTATTCTGCCCGGATAATGCCATAACATGGGTTAATGATTATCCTGTTGTCAATTATGACTACTGTAAAGGTTGCGGTGTATGTGTCAATGAATGCCCCAGAAGTGCGCTTGAAATGATACCTGAGAGATGAGGAGGGAAAATGAGTTATAAAAAAATTTTGACAGGAAATCATGCTGTATCTTACGGTGCCATGGCATCAAGGGTTCAGGTTATTTCTGCTTATCCTATAACACCACAGACCACCATTGTTGAGCTATTGTCCGAACTTGTTGCTGATGGAAAATTGGATGCAATATTTACAAAAGTGGAGTCCGAGCATTCCGCCATGTCTGCTTGTGTGGGTGCTGCTGGAGCAGGCGCAAGGGCTTTCACCGCCACTTCTGCACAGGGGCTTGCGCTTATGCATGAAATGCTCCACTGGGCAGCAGGTGCGAGATTACCCATTGTGCTGGCAGAAGTAAACAGAGCAATGGCGCCTCCCTGGTCAATATGGACAGACCAGAATGATTCCCTTGCACAGAGAGATGTGGGATGGATGCAGTTCTATGTAGAATCCAATCAGGAGGTTTTTGACACGGTAATTCAGGCGTACAAAATAGCCGAGAAAGTGCTTTTGCCTGCTATGATCGTTCTTGATGCGTTTGTGCTTTCACATACATCTGAGCCTGTTGAAATATATGACCAGGAAAAAATAGATGAATATTTGCCTCCCTATAAACCTCAGTACTATATTGAGCCTGGGAAAGGAATCGGGTATGGTGCTCTGGCAAAACCTGACACGTACTACGAATTTAGATATAAAATGCAGAGAGCTATGGAAGAAGCTATTCCCATTATTGAAGAAGAAGGGAAATTATTTGGAGAGATGTTTGGTAGAAAGTATGGGCTTGTGGAGGAATTTATGCTTGATGATGCGGATTATGTCATTGTTACGTCTGCAACTGTTACTTCTACTGCAAGGGTTGCTGTGCAGGAGTTAAGAAAACGCGGCAAAAAGGTTGGAATATTGAAAATGCGTGCAGTAAGGCCATTTCCGTTTGAAAAAATAAGAAAGGTCCTTTCGGGTAGAAAGAAGGTTGCAGTACTTGATAGAAACATTTCTTTCGGCTATCATGGCATTTTCTATCAGGAAATAAAATCTGCGATGTACACAGTGGAGAAACCTGTGCCTATTTTTGGCTATATTCTTGGTCTGGGTGGAAGAGATGTCAGAGTTGAGGATATAATAGACATTTATAATGATATGGAGAACAGAACCACGATGGAAGACATAGTATGGAAGGGGGTGAAATTATGATGAGAAACTGGACTGTTCCGGAAGATGAACTGCTTTTAAAAGGCCATGTTGCATGCCAGGGATGTCTTGGAGCTCTTGCAATGCGGCTTGCACTTAAAGCACTCGGAGATAATACGGCCATTGTAATACCCGCCTGCTGCTGGACGATTATATCAGGAGATGTTATTTATCATGCTCTCAAAGTCCCTGTTTTTCATACTGCGTTTGAAACAACAGCCATAACAGCTACGGGTGTTAAAGCCGGGCTCACCGTTAGAGGTAAAGGTGATGCGACTGTCCTTGGCTGGGCAGGAGATGGAGGAACGTTTGATATTGGGCTGCAAGCCATATCCGGGGCAGCTGAAAGAAATGAAGATATTATTTATGCCGTGTATGACAACGAAGCATATATGAATACGGGAATTCAAAGGTCAAGTGCAACTCCACTCGGGGCATGGACAACGACAACCCCTGTGAAGCATCCGAAAGACAGGCCAAAGAAAAATATCGATGAGATACTTGCGGCACACAGAATACCCTATATTGCAACTGCGGATCCTGCTTATCC
>JALTEL010000495.1 GCA_027073945.1 Caldifarciminota bacterium
TCTCCAGGTCCAGTAATACTTTTTCTCGCCTAGGACTTCCATCTGCGTTTCGGAAATCTCTTTGGAATGAACCGCATTTTACAAGGACTTCATCGTCAATTTTGATAAAAGAGATTTGTTCTAAATTGAATTCGACTTTTCTCAGCCTAGACCATGCTCCTCTTTTAATTCTTTCAAGTTCGTATTTTGATTTTCCTCCTTTGAGTTCTTCATGCCACTTCTGGAAAGTTCGTTCATCGTCGTTATACTTTACTTCACCCATTGCGAGGATTAGACCGACACTGCCAAATTCTTTAATTCCTTGCGATGTTGCTTCAGTGTCATTAACTATTATCTTATGACTGCTCGTGTTCATAGCATGTGCCTTAAAGTCCCACGGTATGTCTCTAAAACCATCAAACTCAACATTACCATACTTTGGGCCGGGCATCTCAAGATAGTCTTTAAGAAGTTTCTCACATAAAAACTGGAAGTACCACCCGATCCATTCCATCTGTTTCCAGTGTTTATACCCTGTTTCTTTCATTTCAAGTATTGCCCCTCTTCCATCCCAATAAGTGGGAATTTCAGAGAAACCTTTAGAAATGTCCATTGCTAGTCCAAGAAACTCTTCTCGCTTCATGTTTTCCACCAGTCCGTTATTTTTTTATCTTGTGTTAATCCGTTTTTGTTCAGATAATATTCCAACAAATGCTCAAACACAATCCTACCATTTTCGTTTAAATCACCCAAAATAAATTCCCTTTTAAACATGTGGGCAACCACACCCACCATGCCACTACCAGCAAGAGGATCAAGAATCAAATCTCCTTCCATAGAAAAATGCTCTAACAGACATTGCAAAAGCTTAAATGGAAGCCTAGTAGGATATTTTGGCATATTTACTTTATAGTCCCTTTTAAAGTTGAGTGTTGTTAGATTCGGTTCGCCCTTTTTGCAGTGATGTGTCGAACATCTGTTAGAGTAATACCAGTTGTCACCACGAGTTATCCAATATATTTCATAGACATTGTGAGCAGGGCGTTTCTTACACGCCGGAGCAAAATTATAAGTCCAATATAGTTTTCCTCTCAGGGTAAGCCCATCAAAATGCATAATCCTATCATGAATAATATTGCTGTTATTCCATCCTGAAAATATCAATGCCTGGCCATTTTCCTTTAAATTTCTATGAATAGAATCTAACAATTGAGTTATTTTTTCACCATATTCTTTTACTGACCACTCAACATAACCATCAACAACATTGTTAACATTCCTGTGATAATTCCCATTTCTCCCGCTAAATTTTATCCCAAAAGGTGGGTCCGTGATAATTAGGTCTGCACCGATACCGTTCCAAGAGACCATATCTTTTATATAATACCTATCAAGCAGCAGTTTTATGGTTTTTAATTGCTTAGTCATTTTTACTCCTTCATTCTCGTTATTTCTTTTTCACAAACAATTTAATTTATTTGATGATAATCCGCTCGCAGATTTTACATCTGCCGAAAGAATTATTCTTTTGTTTGTCATGTTCATTCCTCATATCTACCTGTATTGCTGAATACATACACATACTTAAAAAGTTTTCCTTTGCCAGGAAAACTCCTCAAATTAATTCCTTTAGAGGCCTACGGGATTCCTGCTAACTCTGCAAGATATGCATCTTCCGTATATAACCCTAACGCCCTCCCGATTTTCCCATGCCCCGCACCCCGCAAGCCTTATATATTCTCCGCAGATGCCGATATGCTTAATCAAGCATAATGAGGTGATGCAATGATAATGAAGAGCAAGAACATAATGAAAGGGCTGGCCGTCATCGCCGTGCTGATAATGATTCTGGCC
>JALTEL010000496.1 GCA_027073945.1 Caldifarciminota bacterium
CATCATCAAGCATCAATCCAAGTATCTCTCCTGTTCTTAGTCCTGTATAGAAACCGATGGCCAAATACAGTCTCATCCAATTACTCGCTTTTGATAATAGAAGTTCAACTTCTTTTTTTGGGGGGGGTAAAGGGTTCTACCTCTTTTTTTGTATGAGTAGGAAGCTTGATATCCTTTGCTACATTGTCTTTTGTATGCTCATAGTCTATAGCAACATCAAAAACTCCTCTTATATCCGAAAGATAATCTTTTACCGTCTTAGGCGTATTTATTTTCAAACGATCGCTTACCCAGTCTTTAACATCTCCCTTTTTTATGTTTGTAATGATTCTTGATCCAAAAGTCTCATTTATTTTTTTAATCCGATTGGAAATAAGAGGATACGACTTTAGATGTTCTTTGTCTGAATAAGTGTAGCCAGATCATCCTTTTGAGGTACTATTTTTAAGTACAAAAAAGTAGATATTGCAGTTTATTTTTCAGGTTCTAAGTCTTTGAACTATTCCCGTAATTCACTAAATCTTTTTAATAGATATTCTAATTCTATTCTTTTTTCAGTTTTTATATCGACTTTTTCTTCAAAGAAATCTACGACTTTTTTTTCAAGTTTGACTTTATCTAGCTTATTAATGTTTGTAATGCCACCTGGATTTAAGACGTTTACTTCCAATATTTTATCGCCAATCATGTCAAGTCCAACAAAATAGAGACCGTCTGCGACAAGTTTTGCCCCTACTTTTTTACATATTTTCATTTGGCTTTCTGTCATTGTATATTTGTGGGCGCTCCCTCCAGCTTGTATGTTCGCTCGTATCTCTCCTGTGGCTGGTTTTCTATTGTATGCTCCTATAAATTTTCCATTGAGCATCAACACTCTTACATCACCTTCTTCTGCTCCTTCAATATACTCTTGTAAAATGACATAGCTGTCTCCAGATTCATCGATGTAAAAATCAAGTAGAGAATTAATATTTGAACGTGCATTCTTTTCAAGGACAATTACTCCTCGTCCACCAGAACCGTCAAGTGGTTTGAGAATCATTTTTTCTTGTTCTGACTCATCAATGACCTTATTGATATACTTTTTACTTCCAGACACGTGTGTCACTGGAAGATAGGTATTGTTTGGGTCATGAAAGGTTGTGGTGTAGAGTTTATTGTTTGCTTTTCTTATGCCGTCTACATCATTTATAACCACAACTTCATCTTTAATAGCATCAAGAAAATTGAAAACAAGCGGGTTGATTGGTGGGTCTTTTCTAATCATGATACAATCAAACACATGTAAAGCTTTAAGTGCTTTTTTAAATGTAATTTTTTTATAAAACGAAGTAACATTCTCGGGAATTTTGTCTAGTTTATCTATAGTTTCGAGAAAACCATGCACCACATTATTTCTTACTGTGAGATTATTCGTATATAAAATTGAAACAGTATGCCCTCTCTTTAAACACTCTTTGATGATGTATAAAGTTGAGCTGTTAGCAGGGTCTATTTTGTTCCAGTCTGCAATTATGAAACCTATATGCATTGGTTTTCTCCAATATTTATTTTGGAGAAATTATAACACAATATTTTGTGTAGCTTTCTCTAATGAAATAACACTAACAAAACTGCTCTATCTGGGTATAAAATACGCATCGAAAAAATGGACGATGCCTATACGAAACTGGAGTCTCACTCTTTCGCAGTTGGCTATTTTTTTTGAAGGGAGGTTGAACAAATATATTGAGGTGTAGCGTTTATGTGACCAATGGTGGCTGACACGGAATTTGAAACGCTCTCGGAGAAATTGTGGAGTGTCAGATTAAGTGTTGACTAGTACATATAA
>JALTEL010000497.1 GCA_027073945.1 Caldifarciminota bacterium
GGTAAAGAAGAGGTAATTTTATGTATATAGTAGAAACAGATAAATGTATCGGATGCAGGAAATGTGTGCCTGCCTGTCCAGTAAATTCCATAATAATGACGGATAGAAAGGCTATTATCCTTGATACCTGTACTTCCTGCGGAGCTTGTAAACCTGTCTGTCCGGTGGAAGCAATATATGTTGAGATAACCGATGCCAAAATGGAAGGCTTTGATGATTATAAGGGTATTGCCGTTGTTATAGAGACAGAGGAAAACAGTGTTCGCGATATCTCTCTTGAACTCTTGAGCGAGGCAGGGAAACTCAGCAATCAGCTGAAATGTGAAATTACTGCGATCATTCTTGCGGAGAAACCTGATAGTTTTTACAGTGATATATTCAGCTATGGTGCGGATAAGATTTACAGTGTTTCGGGTAAGGAATTTGCAGGCTTTAATCCTCTTGTCTATTCTGATGCTCTGAGCAATGCTGCTGCGGAGATAAAGCCGGAAATAATTTTTATAGGTGCTACAAATAAAGGGAGAGCACTTGCGTCCAGAGTTGCCGTAAAACTAAAAACAGGGCTTACAGCGGATTGCACGGGACTCGCCATTGATGAGAAAAGCGGTGATTTAATACAGACCCGTCCGGCTTTCGGCGGTAATGTAATGGCTGAGATTGTTTGTCCGGCATACAGACCTCAGATGTCAACTGTAAGGCCCGGGGTTTTCAAAAAGAAAGAGCTTACTGATTCGGACATAAAACAGGGGAAAGAAAAGTTGAACAATAAGGATAGTGTGATTGAAACGAGCTTTAAGACCAATGATTTTCATAAGCTTTTTAAAATACTCACCAGTACGAAAAAGGAAGTAAAAGGCGTTGATTTAAGTAAGGCCGAAATAATTATTTCGGGCGGCAGGGCAATGAAGAATGCTGAAAATTTTTCTCTTCTTTTTGAGCTGGCCGCACTTCTAAAAGGGAGTGTCGGGGCATCGAGAGCGGCGGTTGATTCGGGATGGTTGGATAAGAGCTATCAGGTCGGTCAGACAGGTACCACAGTGGCTCCGAGAATATATATAGCCTGCGGTATAAGCGGAGCAATTCAGCATCTTGCGGGAATGAGTTCATCCGATATTATTATAGCGATAAATAAGGACCCTGAAGCTCCTATTTTTAATGTGGCTAACTATGGGATTGTTGGTGATCTGTTTAAGGTTGTGCCGGAGATTATAAAGGTTTTAAAACAGTAGATTCTTCCTTTTGCCAGTAGCTGCAAAAGGAAGCGAAAAAAGCCGGAGGGCCGCGGAAACCTCCTGTTTCCGAACGGCCTGTCACGCCGCATCGTGCGGCTGACCATCGCCTGGGCTTCGCCGGGCTCCCGCGTTCAGCCTAGCCGGCTGATGCTCGGGGGTTCTGTTGGCATCTCTGGTGTAGTGGGGCTGTGCTTCTGATGGAGCAGGACTTTGTGCTGGTGTAGTAGGGCTTTGGAGTTTTTTTATGAAGCGGTTCTACTTATGCGTGGAACATAGATGTTCCACGGGTGGTTGCTGTTCTTTCAT
Source organism: Caldifarciminota bacterium (assembly GCA_027073945.1). The sequence goes on from JALTEL010000497.1 coordinate 1,539, forward strand.
AAATATTTTTTTCTTTTTATCACTTGACTAATAATCACTTATACTTATTTTGTTGTTATAAAATTAAGGAATTGATAATTTGCAAGCTATGCACGTAATAAAAACAGAAAGTAATCAGAAGGAGTATCGGGATACCGCTTTGGTGCTTGCCGAAAAATATAAGAACCAGGGAAAGTTCAATTATCATTATACAAAAAACAAATTGTTGATTGATGAGGTTTATAAGTACATCCACAGTAATGTTCCATTAAAAGGCCGGATTCTTGATTTAGGCTGCGGTATAGGGATAGTTT
>JALTEL010000498.1 GCA_027073945.1 Caldifarciminota bacterium
ATACCTTTTGCATAAACGCTTATGTTTTGCACAAAGTTTCGCATTTCCTGCTTGTAATTTTTATCGCCCGGAGATGGTTCCGTAATTTTTTCTTTTCCACAGGAAGACATACCGATCAATACAAAACATAATGTTACAAGACTGCCTATTTTTATAAATTTAATAGCCAAAGACTTATCCCCCCGCTGTTTTCAGGCTCGCAGGACGATGATTCAAACACCAATTTCGTTCCGTCAGGTGAAATGGACGGAGCACCGTCATAGCCTGAATAATTCGTCAATCTTATTGGATTTCCTCCTAAAACGGATACTTTATAGATGTTTGCAAGTTCCACCTCGCCGTTTTCGGCACTGAAAACAATGTATTGCCCGTCATGCGTAAAAACAGCATCCGTCTTGCTACCGGAAAAATCGGTAACTCTGGTTTTGTTAGTCCCGTCAGGATTCATTATCCATATATCCCATTGACCGCTTTCTGCTCTTTGATACAATATTTTATCGCCAATCGGTGACCAGTTGGGCTGCCTGCAATCATCCCCCAATTTTGTTAAAATGATATAATCGGATGAGCCGTCAACTTTATACTTTGTTATAACACCGTACCCCTCCTGGTCCAGTTTATGACTTTCAAACACTATCCATTGTCCGTCAGGTGAAAAGGTCGGCTCAAACGCAACACTGTCGGCTCTGTTTGTGATGCGGATTTCATCCCCTGTTGTACCGCCCTCTGCAATATAATATATTTCGTCGTGCGTTGTCCTTTCAGATGAAAAAACTATTGAACTAATGGCACCATTCCAGCACTCCCCGGGCAGGTTGACATTATTGCTCCCGTCAACAATAAGAGGCTTCAGCTCTCTGGTTTGGAGATTATAGATGTACAGGTCAGCCGGCGGCGTATTATAGCCGTTTCTGAAACGTGTGAATACAATCTTTTTACCGTCAGGCGAAAAAGCGGGATTCTGGAGACTTCCTGACAAATTGATTTCCAATTTAGTGGCACCATCATGTCTCTCAGCATCGGACTCCGTATTTTTCCTGCTGCAGGAAAACAGGAATATTACCGTAAAAATCAAGGCTTTTGCTAATGTCACATAACTATTATACACCCAAAAATATCAAGAAACAAGTTAATGAAATAGGCTTTTCAAAGCAGCTAACTTTGCAAAACAACCTTTGTGGTATCTTTAATGTCAATGCCCCGGCCTTTCTGTAAAATACGAACTTTCTGCTTTATAATAAGTGGCAACACAACGGGGAGGCTTAACTGAAAAAAGGCACAGAGGGCGTTAGAATTCTACTGGGCAATCCCAGAAAAGCTCTTATAAAGCTCGCTGTCCCGACAATCATCGCCAACTCAATACAAACGCTTTACAACTTTGTGGATGCGCTCTTTGTCTCAGGCATACACCATGCATCATTTGCACTATCCGGCATAGGACTGACCCAGCCATTTGCATTTGGTATCATAGCCCTTGCCAGCGGACTTGCAATAGGCACAAATTCACTCATATCAAGGAGTATAGGGGCAAAAGACAAAGAAACAGCGGACAGAGCAGCAGAACACGGTATTGTCATAACACTTATGACGGCAATATTGGTATCTTTGCCTCTTATCCTGATAGACAGACCAATGTTCAGACTGATGGGAGCAGGCAAGGCAATTGAACAAACTGTTTCTTACTCCTCCGTTATTTTCGGAGGTTCAATTTTTGTATTCCTGTCAATAATAGGAGCAGGTATATTGAGGGCGGAAGGTGATACAAAGCGTGCGATGTATGCAATGGCCTCAGGTTCATTTTTGAATATTTTGCTTGACCCTGTTTTTATTTACGGCTTTAAGCTCGGTGTGAGCGGGGCGGCATGGGCGACAATAATTTCAAGGGCAATATCAACCTTCCCTATTTTCTACTGGATTTTCATCAAAAAGGATACATTCGTTACTTTAAAATTCAGGCGGTTTAAATTCAAAAAATATATATTCTTTGAAACCTTCAAGGTCGGACTGCCAGCCTCCATATCCCAGCTGTCAATGGCCGCAGGCACCCTGTTTTTTAATCTTTTGATAATACACATTGCCGGCCCTGCAGGCATAGCAATATTCACAACAGGAAGGCGTATAGATTCCATAGCCATACTACCTGACCTCGGCATTGCGTCCGCGGTTATTTCCGTGGTCGGAGCATGGTGGGGGGCCAGAGACAGGGCAAAAATTGAACAAACAATGAAATTCGGATGGGAAGCGGGCATGATACTGGGCATAATAATCAGCATTCTGCTGTATGCATTTGCGCCCTACTTGACAATGCTTTTTACAACCGACCCTTCGATGAAGATACTGAGCAGGGACATAGTAAAATACCTGCGGGTGTCCTCACTCAGATTTACCTTTGTCCCTCTTGGCATGTTCAGCGCTTCTGCATTCAACGGCATGGGCAAGGGCTTAAATGCATTGGTTTTAACCCTGTTCCGCGTTATCATAATAGCATTCCCGTTCTCCTATGTATTTGGCGTAACACTGGGATTCAAGCTTACAGGGGTCTGGTGGGGATTTGTAATAAGCTCTGTTCTGACAGGCATTATTGCGATGCTATGGCTGCAGTCATACTTTAAGAAGCCCATAATGGGAAAAGCCGATGCTTAACCTGATTTTCTTGATTATACACTACTTTGCTTAAATAATATAGACAATGCGCAGATTAATTCTATTTCTGATTGTATTTTTTGCCGGATGCAGAAGCGAAATTAACTTCAAAATACACAATGACACAGCCACTCTACCACTGACAGGAGTGAATTCCGCAGCAGGCACCATTGATTTTTACATTGAAAAAAAATTAAAAGTCCCTATTATCAAATCCCTTGAAATCACAAATGTCTCGTGGGATTTTACTGCAAAGGCAAATCAGCAAACGACTTTTACAATAGGTATCACGGACATGGGTACTGCAAATGACGAGAACATATATGCCAAATGTTCCCCTTCCTTTCTCTGCAGTTCTCTTGTCTCATACAAGTCGCCTCCCCCCGATTATGTGTTGAACGCCCCTGTTATCATAAGCGGCAGTGTGAACGGGGAGAAAGCATTTACAGATATAAGCAGTGCAGACAGTGCCAACTATGTGATGGGAAACGGGTTCAACAACGGGAGGCTCTGGCTCATAGTAAAGGTAGAAGCAACAAACCCCATGGAATTTTTCAATGCCTCACCTCTGTATATTAACAATCTTGACGGTCATTTCATCGCGGAAAAAGGGATGTCCGCATTCCTTCCCCTCCTGGATTTCGCACCATGATAAAATTTTTAATGCTGCTTATGTTCTACCGAATGCCGACAAAAATAGGGAGCATGGAGACAAACGGCAGATACAGTGTTTTATGCTCAATGTTCGAAAGCGGGGTTTCGCTCTACAGAGGCAAACTGATATTCAGATTAAACACAGCTGCACTGCCCATGGGTTTTCAGGGCGGACTTAAGTACACGGGCGGGAATTTTTACGTTACTGCAAGCTGTAATATAATCTACGGGTCTTCCATACTAAAGGTTTTGAGCAGCAATATTGAAAGCATAAAAATCAAAGGTAACGGCATTATCACGGGCACAGGCATGCTTTTTAAAAGCAAAGACTGGATACTTGGACCAGAGGTACGAGCAGGGTTAATAGGGGGTGAGTTTTACGGAACACTGAGCGGTGCATTATCATACAAAAGGCACCTATTTATGCAGGCAGGCATTAACAACAACAGCAGAATTTTCTGCGCCGCATTCGGGCTGGCTGAATACAAAATGCTTATACTTTCCGCAGGATTACAATTCCCGGGCATAAAGGATATAGGGACAAATGCTCTTGTTATTTTGCCTTACATCAACATAGGTATCATACACTGATGAAACTCAGAAACATATTCAATGTCACAGGCGGGACCCTACTGTCCAGACTGCTCGGTTTCGTCCGCGAAGCTACCATTGCATTTTTGCTGGGCGGCAAGGATGCCGCCGACGCATTCTACGTTGCCTTCAGAATCCCAAATCTTTTAAGAGATATCTTTGCGGAAAATGCCATGCAAACGGCATTTATACCGACATTTATAGAATCAAAGACCAAAGGGCTTGATGAACAGAAGTTTGTAAAATCCGTGTTCACGATATTTGCAGTGATTCTGACACTTATTGTGGGGCTGGGCATCCTGTTCACCCCGCTCTTTGTCAAGCTTCTTGCCTTCGGATTCACCAAAAATCACGCAAAATTCCTGCTCACTACAAGACTCACACGCATAACATTCCCGTTTCTATTATTCATATCGTTCTCCGCAATTGAAGGCGGTATTTTAAACAGCTTCAAAAAATTCTTTATTCCTGCAATCTCACCGGTGTTTCACAACATCATCGTAATATCATCGGGACTTCTTGCATACTACATTGCAAGAAACACGCAGTACGCTTACTACATTGCGGCTGGCGTTGTAACGGGCGGAACAATCCAATTCCTCTTCCAGTACCCCTTTATGAAAAAAACAGGAATGAACCTCGGGCTCACTCTGAAAATCTTCCACCCCGAGCTCAAAAAATTCTTCAAGCTTCTCGTGCCCGTCATACTGAACGTTTCGTTCGTAAATCTGACATTGCTTGTAAACACACAGATAGCCTCCTTTCTTGAAAAGGGCTCGGTTGCATACCTGTCCTATGCCTTTCGCGTTATGCATCTGCCTGTTGCACTTTTCGGCGTGTCAGTAGCAACGGTTGCCATGCCGAGTCTATCCGAGAAATACGCAAAAGGGGAAAACATAGCGGAAGAATACTGGAGGGGAATTGAGTATATCCTGCTTCTGATGATTCCGGCTGTTATATTTCTGTTAAAAGATACGCCGGCTGTTGTTCAGCTGATTTATCAAAGAGGAAATTTCCATGCAATAGACACACTAAAGGTATCCCAGGCTCTTGCATTTTATGCGCTGGCAGTGCTGCCCCTTGGTATCAATCAAATCTCCATGAATGTCTATTTTTCAAGGCATTTAACAAAGGTGCCCAATATACTTTTCGGCATAGGCGCATTTCTGAACATAGCTTTTGCCCTCATACTCTCAAAATACCTGAGTTTTGCGGGCATTGCACTGGCATCTGCAATAACAATATCAATAAGGGCACTTGTGCTGATGTTTCTCATTTCAAAAGAGGTGAAATCACCTTATTTCTTTTTAGGCGATACGTTAAAGATAACAGGCATATCCCTTCTGTTTTTCGCTTTCATAACGTATTTTAACCCTTTATCATCCATGTACAATATGTTAATTCATCTTTTAATCGGCTCGGGGATTTATATTATCCTTGCCCGTGTTATGGGTCTCATCAACCTGAAAGCCTCCCGCGCTGCCTGAATTCAAAAGCACGTCCAAAAGCCTTTTAATCTGCAGTTGCCTTGAGAAATGCTTCATAACATATTCCTTACCCGGTAATGTCTGCATACTGTTGCCATGCTCTATGTACATACGGTACGCATTTAATATTGCCTCCGAAAGCTCCTCTGGTCTGGAAGGAGATATGGTAATACCGCTGCGCGACTCTTTGACAATACCCTCTATCTCGCCCCTGACAGTTGACAGGACAAAAAGCCCTAAAGAAAGGTAATCAAACAGCTTATTCGGACTGACGCCGTATCTAAACATGGGCAGGTCTCTCAGAGTCAACAGGCCAACCTGACACTGACTCATAAATGCAAATGCCTTTTGTTTGGGCATTGCACCGTGGATTACAAGATTTTTAAGTTCATATTTAGCTCTCCATGTTTTTAATTTTTCCCTGTACGGACCGTCTCCGATGATGTGAACCTTTATATCAGTGTAACTTTTCAGCAATTTGCAGGCCTCAACAATATTTTCCATATCATTGGCATATCCGAGTGCACCGCTGTAAACAACATTAAATCCCTTTAAATCCGAATGCGGCTCACAGTCGCCTAACACCTCGTCCGAAGGACCGTTGTAGATTGTCACTGTCTCTGTCCTGCCTGTCAGCTTCTGTATATACCTGTTTTGCCCCTGTGACAACGTGATGATGCTGTCTGCATGGCTGTAAAGTATGTCTGCTATTTTCCTCATCATTATCACAACGGGGTTGTATTTGCTTATGCCCGCCTCAAGCAAAATCTCCGGCCATATATCTCTTACCTCAAGCACAAACCTTTTTCTGTAATATGCGGCAATTTTTAGAGCACCGAAAGCCGCAAACAGAGACGGTGTTGATGCAAGGACAACATCTGCATTTTTTATAATCGACCTCAATCTGAACAACTGGACCGGGAACACAAACCAGTTCAAAAGGCGAACCAGAGCGGAATTACCCTTAAAAACAGG
>JALTEL010000499.1 GCA_027073945.1 Caldifarciminota bacterium
GTATCCGCTTGCACAGGAAGAACTTGGAGATGAAAACAGTATCCCTGATTCTTACCAGGCTTTTATAAACGAATATCTTGATTCTTTCACTTTGCGCCATATATCCAGAAACAAGAACCAGATCAGGAGCATTATCGATAATCCGGAATTAAACACAAAAGATGCTCTTGATGAAATGCTTACAGAATGGGAAGAAAAAAAGCCTGAAAGAATACAAAAAGAAGAGTCTACCCGGACAAGGAGCGCTTTTACAAAAGCTGCTTACATAGCTCTCGGAGTATCAAAACTCCGTTGGGTTACAAATGGTAAGAGTTGTCCGTACTGCAACGCCATAGATGGTTCAGTGATAGAAATAAACAAGAATTTTTTTAATAAAGGTGACGAGTTGAAATCTGATGAAGAAGGAAGCAGACTTGTTTTTCAAAGTAATATAGGGCATCCGCCTGCACATCCCGGATGTGATTGTGATGTGGTAGCCACAAGTTAAAGGAGTGTGAAATATGGAAATAGAGAGAAGATTTCTACCGGCAGACGGACTTGAAATAAGGAGCGGAGAAGACGGAAAGCTTATTGTAGAAGGATACCCGATAGTCTTTAACGAAAGAACAATCCTTTGGCCGGGTCTTGCGGAAATTATCAAGCCCGGAGCAGCTGCGGAAGCTCTCAAAGAAGGGCGGACGGTATTATTCTGGAACCATGATACTAACCAGCCTATGGCGGCAATGAAGAACGGGACCCTAGAAGCTGAAGAAGATGAAAATGGTGTTTTTATGAGGGCGGAAGTATCCGGTTCCGAATGGGGAAGACGCGGCCATGAAGCGATAAAAAACAAACTTGTCGATCAGATGTCATTCGGATTTACTGTTGACCGCGACGGACAGGAATGGACGACAGAGACGGACTCGGAAACAGGTGCGGTTGTAGATGTCAGGACAATTATAAAGTTTTCATCAATTCCTGATTTTTCTCCGGTATCCGAGCCGGCATATACAACAACGGAAATTCAGGCACGTTCAAGAGACTTGGCATTGAAGGATAAACCTGAACCACCGGCGGGTGGTGATGGTGCTCCGGCGGGAGAAAGTCCTGAAGAAAGGAATCTTGAGCAGCTTATGAAAATACACAAACATAAGGGGAGGTTGATCTGATGTATGAAAAACAACTGATCAATGCAAAAAAGCAGGAAAGAAAAAAACTCTTCGACAAGGGTACCGAAATCCTGAACAGAGCAAAAGAGGGTGTTCTCAGTGCCGAGGACCAGAATGAATATGATGCCGTTATGGTGGACTTCGATAAAATCGGAGGGGAAATCGAACGGATGGAACGCCATAATGAAGCTGAGACACTTGTGACTGAAAACCGCGGTTCCGATGGTCATAAACCGGATCCGGAAAAGAAGGAAGACCGAGGAAAGAAGGATAACCCCGAATTTCGGTCTGCATTTGAGAAATATCTGAGGTTTGGGAAGGACTCCATGACACGGGAAGAACTTAATGCTCTTCAGACACGTGCAATGAGTTCCACAACAGGTTCAGCGGGAGGATATCTTGTCCCTGATGAATTCGCGAACAAGATCATAGAAAAACTGGCTAATGTATCTGTAATGAGAAAGCTTGCCACAATCATTCAGACCCGGGGAGATTACAAGATACCAATTGCCAATGGTAAAGGAAGTGTCTTCTGGACAGGTGAAAGTGCTGCTCTTACGGAATCTGATCCTGACTTTGATCAGAAAACACTGGATGCCTATAAGCTTACTTATCTTGTGAGGGTTCCGGAGGAACTGGCGCATGATGAGTCCTTTGATCTGTTCGGTTATCTTGCGCGGT
>JALTEL010000500.1 GCA_027073945.1 Caldifarciminota bacterium
AGTCAATCTTGTGAGAAACCAAATTTAATTTTAAAAATTTCTTCTAAATCAATTTCAAACAAAACCAAAGGCATCTTAATATGCCACCTCTTTAATATAGTCGGATGAATCTCCCCAATAACCCCTATTTCCTTGCCACTTTTGGAAATCTTAACTTTTCCTGTTCTTCCTTCTATGAAACATGAATGGGACATCTCGTCAAGAACAAACTCAAGTGATAAAGCATTCCCAAGATAATCCAAAATCTGCTTGATGTCTGTAAAATTTCCAGGGCATAAAGAAACAATCAAATGTTCAGATTCGTTTATCCCTGTCTCTTTTTTCTCGTCCCTGACAAAAACACTCCCAATTTCGAACAATTTCTGTGGATAATCAGAATCAACATTCTTGCCCAGAACTTTCAGCATAGAGCCTAATAAATTATTCCTCAAAAATTTGAAGTCTGTTTTGCTTTTTTCAACAGAAAGCCCCTGCTTTTGATTCGCCTTTTTTAAATCCTGTTTTGAAAGCAGATGGAAAGTTGAAATCTCAATAAGATTAAGCCCAACCAAAATTTCCCGAATCTTGTTTTTTAAAACCTGTTTTTTGTCTTCCTGCCCTATCGTGCTGATTTCTGGAATCTCGGGAATAAAGTTTTCATATCCATAAGCAATTGCTATATCCTCATATATGTCTACTGGATGTAGAATATCAACCCTCCACGCAGGAATTGAAACCTCTTTATTTTTATAATCATACCCCATTCTTTCCAGTAAAGACTTGATTTTCTTCTCGCTTAATTCTATTCCCAAAAGTTTCTCTGCATCATTAATATTTATCTTCATTTTTTTTTTTTTTATATCAGGGGTTCTCTCAGGTTTTTTATAATCTAAATCCATTTGATACACCTTCCCACCCATATCAATCAGCATAGAAACAAGTATGTTGAGAGCTTTTTTCAAAATAAAAAAATCAAAGCCAGAACATTCGATAAAAATCTCTTTTGTACCTGCCGTTATTCTGCCTGTCTCCTCGCTGTTTATTATTGGGGGCATACTCAAAATTTTCCCTGACGAATCAGCAAAAACAGGAAACTTTTCTTTTCCTTTAAGCAGGTGGGCGTATTTTCTCCCTATTGGATGCTGGTATAAAATCTGCTGTCCATTAAGTTCTTTGGAATATTCCAATGGGACGAATCTTATTTCTTTTGGAGATGGATATGTTAATGAGAAAAAACCTTGGGAAAAAGAAAAGACAGATATAGAAAAAGAAAAAACCATTGAGATTGTTACCCCCGAATGGATTTATCACTATGATTTAATTAAGAAAGAGGCTACAAAAAGTCATAATCCTACTATGTATATTTTAGATGAATACAGCAAACTATCCCAAGCGGACAAAAAAAAGTTTAATGAAAATGCTAAGAAATTGGGAAAAACTTCACTTTCGGCTTTTAACGGCAAGTTTACAGCAAATGCAAAAAAAATTATGGGTTATAATTGTGATAAAACAGAGATGATGGGTACAACCGTTTTCAATATTCACAATACAGGGATTACTTTAAAAAGTTCCACAAATATGATGGGAATAAAGATGAATACGGAAGCAGTTAAAATTGATAAAGGCAAAGTTGACGAGAAGAAATTTGAGCTTCCTCAGGGTATTACGCCCACTTATAACGAAGAAGCGGATAAAATGGCTGAACAGGTAGCAAGAAATGAAGTTCATTCAATCGTGGAGGGAAAAATTGAAGCACCGGATACAACTCAGGCTAAACAAACTGACGATAATGAAGATTTTAAAAATTCTATGAAAAAATTAAAAAGTTTATTCGGCAATTAATACT
>JALTEL010000501.1 GCA_027073945.1 Caldifarciminota bacterium
ATTTTGAGAAGCAGACAGGTAAAACACTTAAATTTAAAAGTAATCCTCTATTTTCTGAAAAAGTGAAGAGTGGAAAACTTCCGCCAGTAGAAAAACGCCTGCCTGAAGAGCCGCTTGTTGTTCTTCCGTATAAGGAAGTTGGACACTACGGAGGTACGCTGAGAGGAATTAGTATTTCCTATGAGTCGGGAACCTCTGAGATTATGGCCTGGCGGCAGACCAACCTCGTGCGATTCAGTGATGACTGTAGTACCATTGTACCGAATGTGGCAAAAGCCTGGAAATGGAACAAAGATTATACAGAGATTACCTTTACTTTACGGAAAGGACATAAATGGTCCGATGGTAAGCCTTTCACTTCTGATGATGTAGTTTTTTGGATGAACGATATCATTTTAAACAAGGAGCTTAACAAAGTTACGCCGGAGCCGTGGGGAAGCATAGGTGCCAGTGTGGAAAAGATCAATGATGTTACGTTTAAATTCAAGTTTAAAAAGCCATATACAGGGTTGCTTTATCGCCTTGCAGGAAGCGGCTCTTATTTTGATCCCTTTGCGCCCAAGCATTTTCTTAAAAAGTACCTTCCGAAGTACAACCCTAATGCAAATGCAGAAGCTAAGAAGAATGGCTTTGATGGCTGGGTACAGCAGTTCGGTGTTTACTATAACAAATGGAAGGATGCGATTGTTTCCAGCCCTTATGGGCTGAAAGTTCCCACCCTTGAAAGTCACATTCTGATGAAGGCCCCTACAACTGAACGTCGTGTCTTTATTGCCAATCCCTATTATTTTAAAGTGGATACGGCAGGTAACCAGTTGCCTTACATTGATTACGAAGATGAACGCTTTCTCAACAAACAGTTGTGGCCTCTTGAGATTATGAATGGAAATGTTGACGAGAAGGCTCAAAATATGCCTCTGAATATCTATCCGGTATTGAGCGCAAATGCAACGAAAGGGAATTACACGCTGCAGCTTCCTCCCGGTATGATCGGGCCGACCATGATTTTTAATATGACAGATAAGGATCCCGTATTAAGGAAGATCTATAGCGATGTGAGGTTTCGTTATGCAATGTCCTTGGCCATTAATCGCAGCGAGTTAAACAAGACCCTTTTCCTGGGCCTTGGCGTACCGGAACAGGCCCTGCCTCAAAATGTGCCATATGTCACTGAGAAAGACAAAAAATTCATGATTGCCTATGACCCTGCCAAGGCAAACAAACTACTCGACGAGATGGGTTTAAAGAAGGGACCGGACGGTATCCGGATGCGGCCTGATGGGAAACCCCTCACCGTCTTGTGGGAATATACACTTCAATACGTCTGGTCAGATCAGTTTCCTGCTCTGGTCGCAGGGTACTGGCGATCTGTTGGCATCAATGTAATTCTGAAAGAAGTAACTACCCAGCTTACTCGACAAAAGCAAAAATCTAACTCACTGGATATAACCAATGAATTTCTAGCTGTTTACGAACCTGGCATGCTTGAAGCACCACAGCATTTTCTTCCTCCTTACGGCGCATTCTGGCCGATTATGGGTATTCCATGGATGGACTGGAAGAACAGTAATGGCGCGTCCGGTGAGGAACCACCTGCCTGGGTGAAGAACCTCTGGAAAATCGCCGATGAATGGGTCAGTGTAAAACCTGGATCAGCAAGGTATCTGGAGCTTGGTAAGAAGGTCATTAAGATCAACGAGGAGAATTTAGTTGTTATCGGTACGTTGGGTAAGATTCCGTTGATAACTGAAGTCTCAAACAGATTGGGAAATACACCAAAATGGAAAATAAGCAGCAGCTCCTATGGTTATGCCTATCC
>JALTEL010000502.1 GCA_027073945.1 Caldifarciminota bacterium
GCGTTAATATTATTCCTTGCACTGTAAAGTGTTAAAGAATATACTACAAATAGATGAAAAAAGATAGAGAAAGTTTTAAACAACAGGAAAATATAGCACTAAAGACTAAAACCAAAAATAGAAGCTGCAAGGCTACATTATGGCTTGCCAACGTCAAAGAATTCTATGAAAAATATGGATACAACATAGGATACATAAGAAAACACAGCAAAAAACCTAGAAAAAACAGACCCGCAATTATAATAGACAAACAAAACGACAACTACAGAATTATGTTTTTAACCACATCGGGCGGGGATTATAATTATACTTTTGATTTACAAAACTGCTATTATTCGATAATCTTTACAGCATCAAGACACGGAAAAATGGAGACAGTTAAAAAACATATTGAGCTTACACAAAATATGCTGAACAAGAATGGAGAATTTAAAAACTGGTTTGCAGGTTTTGATTTAGCCGGAGCTGAGGCTTCAAAATCACCCGAAGAGTTTAGAGAAATATTTCTACCTCTAATGGAACAGTGTCTTAACATAACGATACATGCCGGTGAAGGGGAAAATGCCGAGAATATATGGAAAGCGGTTTATCATTTGAACGCAGACAGAATCGGTCATGGCTTGACGCTGAAAGACAAACCGGAACTTATGAATAGATTTATAGACAGAAAGATAGCAGTAGAGATGTGCCCATCAAGCAATTATCAAATTGTCGGATTCAAGGATTACAATCTCAACAACAAAAACACAAATATCTATCCTTTAAAAGAGTATCTTGATAAGGGAATCTATGTAACGATCAATACGGATGATCCGGGTATATCTTTAACAAATCTTACACAGGAATATTACAAAGCCGCCTCAATGACAAAAGACGGCCTATCCAAGTGGGACATGCTAAAAATAGTAAGAAACGGTTTCCGCTCGGCTTTTTTGTCATTTGATAAAAGAAAAGAGCTTTTGATAAATGCAGAAAAGGAAATAGCTCAACTCATCATGAAAACCGAACTAAATAAATAAAATCATTACACTTTTCATATTTAATCGATTATGCTATTGTTAAATAAAACAAATTCGGGAGGGAAAATGTTTTTAAAAACCCTAAGGAAACTTTTAATACTAACTCTGATTTTGCTTTTGACGCCCGCTTTATCTCTTGCCAATGATAAAATTATTGTATTCCATGCAGGAAGTTTGTCTGTGCCTTTTGAGAAAATATCAAAAGCATTTGAAAAACAATACCCACAGTATAAAATCGTAAGAGAGCCGAGCGGTTCAAGAATGGCAGCAAGAAAAATATCCGACATACACAAACCGTGCGACGTTATGGCATCTGCAGACTACTCTGTTATTGACAAGCTGCTCATAGCCACAGGTAATGCAAAATTCAATGTACTGTTTGCCACAAACTCAATGGCAATAGTATTTACCAACAAATCAAGATATGCAAAACAAATAAACAAAAACAACTGGGTGGATATACTAACAAAGCCCAAGGTTGTTGTCGGCCACTCCAATCCAAACGATGACCCGTGCGGATACAGAGCAATGCTTACAGGCCTGCTTGCGCAAAAATATTACCGCAAAAAAGACTTTTTCAAATCTCTGTTTGGGTACCCCGGATATTATAAACCGGGCATGGAAAAAAGCGGCAAGGTTGTTGTCAGACCAAAAGAGACAGATTTGATTGCACTTCTTGAAACCCATAACATAGACTATATTTTTCTATACAAGTCCGTGGCAATTCAGCACAACCTCAAATATATCGATTTGCCCCCTCAGGTTTCACTCTCAAACAAAAAATATGCAAGCCTGTAC
>JALTEL010000503.1 GCA_027073945.1 Caldifarciminota bacterium
ACTAACACCTGATAATTAGTCAACGCGCTTCCGCCGGTATTATCGATCGTGATTGGTTTTCGGTAGATAAAACCACCAATTTCTGAACCGACAGCCACCCAATTGTATGTATCAGTAGCATCCTTTTCACAAACATACGTGTGATCAGCAACACCGGTGCCGCCAGTGTAAAATTTGATGACACCGCGATGACTGGCATCACAGGATGATGAGGTGGTACCGACCTTTATAGCGCCATTGACGTCGAGTTTTTCGATAGCGCTTGTTTGACCAATGCCAACATTGCCGGTGGAATAAAGTTCTGTAGGATAAACATTTCCACTATAATCAATTACTAGTTTTCTTGAACTATCATTTGAATCAACTACTCTTTGACTATTTTGCACATAAAGACTGGTAACCAAATCTCTGGACTTATAGAGTTTCATACCTGCATAACGGGTAATTGTATCCCCTGAATTATAATTCATAAGCAAGACAAGTTTTGCATATTCTGTACCATCGATAAATTGTCCAGTGCTACTACCAATGCCCGATATTCTTGCCCTTACAAAATGCCACTCTCCGTCGTTGTATGAATTACTATCAAATTGTGTCCCTGCAGAGCCCCAATATCTTTGAGTATTGCCAAAACTCGTTTTTGAGGAATCGTACATTTCCCAGCCAGCATAGAATCTTTGAGGATCAGCAGTGGATGAAACAACTTTAATCCAAGTCTCAAATATATATTCAGAATTTTCATCAACTTTCCAATATCCTGGATCACTAGACGAATGATAGCCTGATACTTGGAAACATCCTGGAGCAGGAGCAGTAGAATCATCACATTTACTCAAGCCACTCGTACTCATTCCTAAAGCCTCGGCAACCTCAGCAGTGGTCATGTTATCATCAATATTAATGAACGAATCCATATCGTCATTTTTGAAATAATTTTTATTTGGTTTGTTTTTGGCGGTGGCAAATGTCACTGTATCTCCAAAATTAGCGGTACCATTAACATTTAGTTTATATCCAGTACTTGTTGTCCCAATGCCGACGTTGCCGGCAGTGGTGAGTGATTTAGTGCCGTCAGCCGGATCTAAAAAGTAACTTGAGTCGGTTCGATCGTAGAAAGCATCACCACGAACAATCCCAGCAACATCTAGTTTTTGGGTGGGGCCAGTGCTGCCAATCCCGACGTTGCCGCTACTTTTTATTACCATGTCAGCTGTTCCACTGAAAGCATCTCCAGCGTAAAATGCAATAGCATCAGTACCAGCTCCCGTTGCCCGATAGCCTAACTTTAAAGCTGTTTCTCCAGAAATTAAACTATCCGACCCACTTTGCCCTAATTTCAAAGCCCAATTAGTAGTTTCTGTGTCTCTAATTATTAATTGGTTACCACTATAACCAGATGATTTTTCGATAATTACATCTCCACCTTGAACATTTAACTTCGCCCCCGGATTCGTCGTTCCGATGCCGACGTTGCCGCTGTTATCTATGACCAACCTATCTTTACTTTGAGTTTGATCTGTAATTGCAAAATAGTCCGAAGTAACAAAATTCTTTAAACGCCACTCTCGTGTGCTGTTTGTGATAGCTATACCAGCGTTTTGACCTCCACTATTAACAGAAAGCTGAGTACCTGCACTTGAAGACATGGAAATAGTAGTTGACCCATCAACTACTTGTAGTTTCGCCCCCGGACTCGTCGTCCCGATGCCAACGTTGCCACTATTATCAATCACAAACTTAGTTGTGCCACTTTTAGAAGCAACCAAGATGTCCTGATCACCGGTTTCGTTGAGGATGGTTAGTGCTTTGCCGGTAA
>JALTEL010000504.1 GCA_027073945.1 Caldifarciminota bacterium
ATTTAAGGCAATTTTAGGTCATTTTATTAAGGCATCTCTCGAAGGAGTTCAGTACGGTATTATGGTAAACAGTACCGGGAATTGCAGGCTGACATACTATGGAGAAACTCTAAGAAGGGTTTTAAAGAAAAACGGCCATCAACTCCGTATATTTAATATTGGTTACGATGGCATAAAACCGCCGGTAATTAAATTTTTTGATCCCACAATTTTTACTTTTGCGAAGGGTGTTTTCAGGTCTCTTGCCAAACTAACCGCAATTGATATTATAGAGCAGGCAGCTTGGAAGACGCGTGCTTTGGAGATAAATAAGGGGCAGACAACAAAACTGACAAATCATCTTTTACAAAAACTGACAGCTTCCCGTACTATTAAAGAGACAAAAAAAATACGTAATTCCATATTAGACCGGTACAAGGATATACCGCAGGATAAAACATATAAACCTCTGAAAGTGGCATTAATCGGCGAAGCAGCAGTACTCCGTGATAAATATTTGAATCACAATATGGAAGAGGTTCTGGGAGGAATGGGTGTGGAGGTCTTTAATTTTTTTCTTCTTGGCAAAGATATGAAAAACGCATTTCATCTTCCTGGCAACGGAAGATATTCCGTTAAGTATATGCTGAAGGTCGCCGAACCGTATCTGAAAACACCGCTCGGCGGACATGCACTGGATTCTCTTGCTCATACTATTGAATGCGGACAGGAAGGATACGATGGAGTGGTCCATGTCTGCCCATCAGGTTGTATGCCGGAGATCAGCGTAAGGCCGATGCTAAGACAGGCCGGTATTGATAATAACATCCCTACTCTTGAAGTTTCATTTGATGAACATTCCAGTCATGTCGGTGTTACAACAAGATTGGAGGCATTTGTTGATATACTCAGAGAGAATAGAAAGCACGGAAAAAGGACACTTACAATATGAATGAAAAATTATACCTTGGTATTGATGTTGGCTCGATTAGCATTAATCTTGTTTTGATTAATGATGAAGGAGAGGTATTGTATGAAACCTATGTCAGAGGCGGCGGTTTCCCAATAAAAACAGTGCAGACAGCAATGAAAGATATGGAAAAACAGCTTCCTGAGAATTATAATATTGCAGGCGTCTGTACAACGGGAAGCGGGCGTTCCTTAATCGGGGCAGTAGTAGGAGCGGATGTAATAAAAAATGAAATTATGGCACATGCCAAAGCCGCGACTTTTTTACATCCGGATGTTCAAACCGTATGTGAAATAGGCGGACAGGATTCCAAAATAACAATTATTCGCGATGGTGTTGTTGTGGATTTTGCAATGAATCTGGTTTGTGCAGCCGGAACAGGAAGTTTTCTGGATTCCCAGGCAAAGAGACTTGATATTACAATTGAAGAACTCAGTGAACGTGCCCTTTTATCGGATGAGCCTACCGATATTGCAGGCAGATGTACTGTTTTTGCAGAGTCTGATATGATTCATAAGCAGCAGGTAGGTCATAGTCAGGATAACATTATTATGGGCCTCTGTCATGCTATGGTAAGAAACTACCTTAGTAATGTATGCAGAGGTAAAGAGATAAAGCCGCCTGTTGTTCTTCAGGGCGGAATCAGCGCAAACAAGGGCATTATACGGGCATTCGAAGAGGCCTTGAATACTAAAATAATTATACCGAAATATCATATGGTTATGGGCGCATACGGCGCCGCACTTATTGCTGCTCAATCTGATATTAGAGAGACTAAGTTCAGGGGTTTTGATGTCTCTAATCATAGTATCAAGACAACCGCTTTTAAGTGTACAGACTGTCCCAATGTCTGTGAAATAATAGA
>JALTEL010000505.1 GCA_027073945.1 Caldifarciminota bacterium
ATAATGCTTATCTTACATGGGACAATGACAGCATCTACTTTGGATACACCTATCAGGATTTTGCCCATGGCGATTTTATGATATATATTGATGTGGATTCTGTGACCTCACCTGATAGCGGAAATGGCACAAGATATGCGATAAACTGGTGGTCCAGTGATACGATTATACTGCCTTTTAAGGCGGATTATACCATAAATGTGGAAGACGGGAACTACTATGCTCTGCTTGCATACCAATCCGGCTCGTGGAATCTGATAGGAAGAAGCGACCAGGGTTCTTTCCCCGGTGCAGGGTACATAGGCTGGAGTGGAAACAAGGTCACTGAAATATCACTGGCAAGGAGTGCAATAGGTAATCCAACCTGGACTGCTTACAAATTTTTCTGTCATTCCGAAGATGCTTCAAGTGTATTTGGCGATTCTCCCGGAGATGGTATTGCCAATGTCAATAACGACGGGGCAAACGACACGCTTAACCATTTCTGGGGTTACTACAAATGGATGGGTACGAATGAGATCCTGGTATCTTATTATCTGGACCAATGGCCCGTCGCGCTCAATATAAGAGAGCAAAATGGCTTTGGAGCGACTTCAAAGCGACCTGTTTTGATGACATCTGATGAGTTTCAATCCTATACTGCAGGGCTTAAGGGATGCAGAATATATGATGCTGCGGGCAGATTTATTGCTGATAAATCCATGATGCGCAGACTACGTAACATTAAACAGGGTATTTATGTAATTGTAACGCAAGGTAGAATAAAAAGAGTCCTTGTAATTAACAGAAAATAGAGCAAATAGTGATAACAGTAGAAGCAGCAAAAAGCAAATTCATGTAGATTTATATTGGTTATTTTAGAACATTAAGTGCTATTTTCCAGTGCCTTGAATTTTTGTACTTAGTGTGTATCGCTTGTGTATCCTTAATTTTGGATTTATAATATTTAAATGTTCGTTATATTTCTGTCAGTAGTTGCATATTTTACTCCGATTGTAGGGCAGGATACACAGGGTCTTTATATACAATTCAAAACTAAAAATCCAAGTACGGATGCCAATGCTTATATAAAGATAATTGATACATCCGATACACCAATTTTACATGAATCTTATTTCTTTTCCAATCTATGGGATAGAAAAAAAATAACGGATACACTGCATCGTCTGTATTTCAGTGATAGAATGGTTCATCCCGGTTTTTTTGAATACCAGGTAAGTTACTTTGATACGGTCAGAAAGATGGAGCGGGCAAGTGCATATTATTTTTTCAGATTGGTCAACAAAAACGGAGCACTCGGGCAGGGCATATATCCGAGAATAGGGCCGTTTCTTTCTCTGAAATCACATGACACTTTGTCCGTATCAGTTTATGGCAGCAAATCCTGTTTTGCAGTGCTTAAGATAAATTACAGGAACAGGAAAAAGGTTGAAATTGACCACAATAAATTGAGCAAAAGGCATGAGTTCATATTGTACGCAAAGGATGTTACTTCTTACAGATTATTGCTAATAGATGGCAGTGATACTTTTGTATCCCAGGTATTTCCCGTAAGATACAGTATGAAGTATCCTCTTGTTGGAGTATTCGGTGATACAAGGGCGAATTGGGCATCACCGGACCCCTCGCAGAGAGCGAACGGCGTCAATGCAACAGTGCTGCATAATATCCTTAAAGCAATGTATGCCGACAGCGTAAATCTGATTGTGGTAAATGGGGATCTGATATCAGGATATACCTCGTCCATAAGTAGAGCAGAGCTTGAGTATGATACTTGGATGAAAGCCACCTTCCCTTACAGTGCCT
>JALTEL010000506.1 GCA_027073945.1 Caldifarciminota bacterium
TCCTTACTGTCTCTAAGTTTCTTGGCGCTACTGTTTCTATTTTATAGCTTTTATGTATTGAGCTGGCAAGATCAAGGCATCTTGAGCTTTCGCCATGGTTGATGATTACTTTTTTTGGCTTTGGGTTGCACCTGTAGAGGTAGGCCATAAGCTCTTTTCTGCTTGAATGGCCTGTAAAGCCTTCTATTGTATGTATCTCCATATTTACATTAACAACTTCCTGCCTGTTTCCGTTTGTAAATGGTATTTCTTTCTGCCCTCTTTGCAGCTTTCTTCCAAGAGAGCCTTCGCCTTGGTAGGAAACAAATACAAGGCTGTTTTTTGAGCCGGGGGCAAATGCCTTAAAATATTCTACTGACGGGCCTCCAACAAGCATTCCTGATGTTGCCAAGACAACACAAGGACCTTTGTCTTCTATAACCTCTTTTCTCTCTTTTGCTGAGCCTATTCTTTTGAATGTTTCAGACAAAAACGGATTCTGGTTTTTATGGAATATCTGCTTTCTTATAAAGTTGTTAAGGAATTTTGGATAAGCTGAATGTATTGCTGTAATATCCCACACCATTCCGTCGACATAAACCGGTATCTGCGGAATTTTTCCTGATTTTATAAGGTTGTCTACAATAATCATCACTTCCTGGGCTCTGCCAACGCCGAGAACAGGGATTAGGACTTTGCCTTTTCTGTTTATTGTTTCTGTTATAATTCCTGAGAGATGCTCTTCCTCTTCTCTTCTTGACGGCAGCACATTGTCTTTTCCGCCGTATGTGCTTTCTATTATTAATGTTTCAAGCCTTTGAAACCTGTTTACAGCAGGCTCTAAAAGCTGCGTGCTGCCGAATTTCATATCTCCTGTGTAAAGCAAGTTATGCAGTCCGTTGCCTATATGTATATGCACCATTGAGCTTCCAATGATGTGGCCTGCGTTGTGCAGTGTTATTCTTACATCAGGGGTTACATCAGTAACCTCATCATAGTCAAGGCAGATTGTGTGCTTTACCATCTCCTTAACATCATCTGTTGAGTATATGGGCTCTTTTCCCTCTGATCTTGATATTTTTATATAGTCCAATGCCAATAAAGCCATAATATCCCTTGTCGGAGAAGTGCAATAAACAGGGCCTCTGTAGCCGAACTTAAATAAGTAAGGAACAAAGCCGCTATGATCAAGATGGCTGTGTGTTACAACTATTGCATCTAACTCATTTATTCTGAATTCAGGAGCTTCTAAATGAGGATATGCATTTTCTCCTGTTGATGCAACATCAATTCCGCAGTCTAGCAAAATTCTTGATTCAGGTGTCTGCAAAAAAAGGCTGCTTCTTCCGACCTGCCTTCCGCCGCCTAAAAAGCTCAGCCTTATCCACTCGTATTTTTTTTCCCTTATCCATCCATCATAAACTCTATGCCCTACTTTATCAAGAAATTTTCTCCTGTAGTCGCTGTTTTGGTATAAAACAGACCTTATGTTTTCAATAAGTTGCGACCTTATAGGCGGAGTTCTTCTTATTATTGGCACCCAGAATGTCTTGTTTTTTATCTCTTTTAACAAACTTCCCTGTTTTCCTATTGCAAGGCCGGGCTTTTCAGCTTCGATTATTATCCTTGATCTTTGAGGATCAAATATGGTTTGGCTTATTCCGACTTCGTCAGGAAGTATTTTTTTAATTTCTTTTTCAGTCTTTTCCATATCCATCGTTATTGAAGGGTCCGGCCTTAGCTCTACTCTTTTCTTTATCTTGTTTACTACTTCTTTTATCATTCCGTTGTTGTTCAGAAAAAAGTCCTTGTCTTTTGTATAAAGC
>JALTEL010000507.1 GCA_027073945.1 Caldifarciminota bacterium
CATTTAAAGTTAAATTTGAAACAGACAAAAAAGACTGGATTAAGGGGTTGCTATCATGGCAAGAAATAAAAGATTATGCTCTGTTCGGATTCAAATGTGAACTTGAAGGAGGATATATAAAGAAATTTAGATATGAATTTGCCCCTTGGCCTACTATGACGAAGATGAAAGGACGGATTGTTGATGAAAACAATGATCAAATTCGAAAGAGATTCAGAATGGTTGACAGTAAGAATAAAGATATAGATCTAAATAAATATAGGATAGGTCCTGTTAGATTTGAGGGATTTATATTTGACCGGGAGTCAAGAATTTTATCTATTGGAGTTCAGGATAAAAAGGGATTGAAGGAGTACCTTGATAAAAATGGGGGTATAAGAGTATATAGAGAGGGAATAAGAGTCTATGATTACGGTGAACCCGGAAAAGACTGGCTGGGACTTGATATAAGGAGAGTAAATATCCCGACAAAAAAAGTAAGCAACAATATTATTGTGGCCACAGTTTATCTTGAAAGAGATAAAAGCACAGACCTGAAAGAGGAAGCAAACAGAGAGGGATTTATAGAAAATGATGCATCAAGAGAACTCCGGAGAGCTCTACATTACTGTCTGAGTCAGGTGGAAGAGCTTCGAAAAGAAGATAAAGACAAAATAAGAACAGTCTACGGATTGAAAAGCAAAAAGGAGCCAGTGGTGTCAGGCATCAGGGAATTAAGAAAAATTGTTGATAAACGTATTGAAGAGGATTCCATTAAAAAAGAAATTGATAGATATCTTGGGCGAATCGAAAAAGAATACGAAGAAATGAAAGAAATTCTCTTGAAAAGTGCTGGTGCAGGGCTGACTCTGAGCGTGGTAATACACGAGATTGACAAGATAATTGCTGAACTCAAAAAGGTTGTAAAACACGAAAAAGTATCAGATAGAATAATCAGACTTATTCGTCATTTATCAAATCTGGTTGAAGGATACTCGATTATTATAAAAAAAAGTGAAACAAAAAGGTGGAATTTGAAGAAATTGATTGATCAGGCCATTTTTGATATGGAATATAGATTCAGAGTTCATAAAATCAAAATTATAAAAAAATACGAAGAATATTCCGGGAAATCTAACATTAATTGTGCCGGAAACCTTGTTATCAACTCATTGATAAACATAATGGATAATTCCATCTGGTGGCTGGAATACTGGTACAAGGGAAAAGAAACGCAATTAAAGAAAATTTATCTGAACATATCAGAAAATATACCGGGATATATATCAGTGGTTATAGCAGATAATGGTACTGGATTCACTCTTCCACCTGAAGAAGTAATAAAACCTTTTGTTTCTGCCAAACCGGATGGGATGGGACTGGGTCTTCACATTGCGGATGAAATAATGAAAGCTCATAAAGGTATGCTTCTATTCCCTGACGCAGATGAATTTGAAATTCCCGAAGAATTCAGGAAAGGAGCGATTGTAGTAATTGCTTTCAAAAAGGAGGGAGAAAAATGAACTTACCCGAAAGTGGACGGGTTATTGTGATAGATGACAGTGCTGAAGAGGGTTTACCTCTCATAAAAGTTCTTTCAAGATATAGAATATCAACCACATATTTTACAGGCGAAATAACTGAATTACCTTCCGAACCATTTAATGATGTAAGAATTATTTTTCTGGATCTGGTTCTTGGCGGAATGACTGGCAGGGATGAGAAAACAATATTATCCACTCTTATTAGTGTTATAAAAAAAATTGTTCACACAAATAATGGGCCCTTTATTATAGTTTTGTGGACCAAACATGATGAATATAT
>JALTEL010000508.1 GCA_027073945.1 Caldifarciminota bacterium
TACTGTATCATCTGTATCATCTGGTGGAGGATCTTGATAATCTATTAATTCATTTGTAGTTGTGTCAGATGTAACATTTCCATCTGAATCTCTATCTATCACTTCTTTCTTTTTATTTGTACTTTTTTTGTAATTATTATGGATCAATCTTCATGCACAGGCAAAAAGAATCAACTGTACTTGTTTATCCTGACTATCTCTCCTGACTCTTTCAGGAATGGCAGAATTCCTTCCTGGTTCATCATAAACCATGCAAGATACAGGCTTTCAACTATGCAGAGAGCGGTTAACCTTTTGGAAATCACCTCCCCGCTGACAGATTTGGTAAATACTGCAGTCTGGAGAACTATGTCTGATTTTTTTGTCAACACAGATACAGGGAAATTGGTAATCGAAATAACAGCCGCACCCTTTTCTTTTGCAACTTTAACCATATCAATAACAGCCTTTGTACGGCCGGAGTGGGATATGGCAACAAGAATATCGCTTTTCCCCAGCTGCGAGGCATTAATCAGATTTATATCCTGGTCCGGGGAATAAAAAGACAGTTTTCCTCCCCTTAAAAACTTTTGATACCCTTCCATGGCAACAACACCGGCATCTCCCAAACCGGTAAAAACTATCTTCTCTGCCGTAGAAACAAAATTGACAGCTTGTATAAAATTGTCTTCATTTATAATGTTCAACGTATCCTGCAGTGCACTGATAGAAGATTCAAAAACTTTTTGCATAATATCAATGGGAGTGTCTTCCGCCAGAATACCATTATATTCGACAGGATTTCCTGAATTGGCAAATGCAATAAAATCTTTTTTAAGCTCAGGATAACCTTCATATCCCAGACGCTTTGAAAATCTTACAATGGTAGCCTCGCTGCAGCCTGCTTTTTCAGCAAATTCGGAAACAGTCAGAGAAGTAATCGTATCCGGATGATCCAGAAGATAATCAACCGCTTTTTTTTCTGCATTTTTTAAATTATCATAAACACCATTCAGGTTTACAATACATCGATGCGGAATTTTCCCGAAATTGACAGTATTCACTCTATAAATACCTCATAAAATTTCTAAAACAAAGCTGTTATAAGTATTTACTTTTTAGGAAAATATTTCAATATCCAAACAACTTCCCCGCCGCAAGCAGCGGGGAAACAATATTAAACCTTCATTATATGACGGCGTTCAAGCTTTTTGATCTGTATGTTTCGCATACTGTCTATAAATACAGCAAGAAAAATTATTCCCGCCATTACAAGAGGCTGGATATAAAGATCAACATCAGCAAAAATAAGTCCGGCCTGAATCATCTGAATCATGACCGTTCCCAATACTGTTCCAGGGAATACCGTACCGACTCCGCCAAAAAGACTTGCTCCTCCAAGTACTGCAGCAGCAATTGCATCAAATTCATCTCCTGAACCAAAATTGGCATTGACCCTGCCAATCTGGGTAATAGATACAAATCCAGCTATTGCAGCAAGAACACCGCTTATTATATAAACATGGGCAATAATCGGCTGGCTGCGAATACCCGCTTTTCCCGCCGCTTCTATACTATTTCCGACAGCATACAGCTGTCTTCCTATCTTCGTTTTCCTTAGATACAAAGATGCAATCAATACAAGAATCCCGTATATAAAAATCTGCAGAGGAATAAATCCAAACATCTTTACTGTACTCATCAGCGTAATTGAATCTGGGAAATTTACGGCTTTGGATTTAGTTATGAATAACCCAAGCCCGTGAACAACACTCATGGTTATAAGTGTTGCTATAAAGGGGGCAAGCTTAAGTTTTGTTATTATGAAAGCATTAACAACCCCGACTGAAGCACCTACCAAAATCAACCCCAAAAAGGACACTATAAAAGGGAGATGAAGTCCATTTAAAAGTGTTCCAAACACAACTGCTGACAGATACATAATAGAACCGACGGAGATATCTATTCCTCCTGTTAAAAGAACAAAAGTCATTCCCGTTGCCAGTATTCCAATATATGAAGCACTGCTTAATATGTTCTCAAAATTTTTTACCGTAAGAAACCTTGGTGCTATTATTCCAAAAATCAAAAACAAAAGCACAAATATAATTTCCGTAGTATTATGGAGGATATGCTGCTTTATTCTTTGATTGCCCATTATTTACCCTCCTTTGAAGTATGAGTATTATTCCCAATATCCTGCTTGAATGCAGCTCTCATAATTTTTTCCTGGTCAAAATCATCTTTTTCAAAATCAGAAATTATTTCACCACGATTCATTACGATAATCCGGTCACAGGTACCAATAAGTTCTTCAACTTCAGAAGAAATTACCAGAATCCCCGAGCCCTTTGATGCAAGATCGTTAATGAGCGTATATATCTCATACTTGGCTCCGACATCGATACCCCGGGTAGGCTCATCCATAATGAGAACCTTTGGGTTACCCATAAGCCATTTACCAATAACAACCTTTTGCTGATTACCCCCGGAAAGGCTTTTTACCAGCTGTTTCCTTATATTAGCAGCCTTGAGCTTTAATAGCCCGGATATTTTATCTGCAGCATTATACAGTCTTGAAACATTAATCGCCTTTAACAGCTTCGAAGAAAACATCGGCAATGCAACCAATCCCAGATTTTCAACTATACTGCTATCCATGAGAAGTCCTTCATCCCGCCTGTCTTCTGTAATAATCGCAAGGCCTTTATTAATAGACTGCACAGGTTTCATTTTCTTCAATTCAACTCCATCGATTTCTATTGAACCATGGGAGTATCTATCCATACCGAATATCATTCTGACCAGCTCAGTCCTGCCGGAGCCCATCAGACCGAATATTCCAACGACCTCACCTTCCCTCACATTTACGGATATATTTTTGACCATACCATGCTGGGAAAGTTTGTTAACAGCCAACAAAACTTTGTCCTTTACAATATTATGTTTATCAGGATACATCTGATTGAGATCCCTTCCGACCATGAAAGAAATCATCTTGTCAACAGGATAATCCTTTGTTGAACCGAATTCTACTACATGTCCGTCTCTAAGAATTACAAGATCATCAGTTATCTCAATAATATCCTCCAGAATATGGGAAATATATATAATCGATTTTCCATCTATTTTTAACTGAGCAATAATATCAAAAAGCTTCTTTATCTCTTTTGTAGTAAGAGATGTAGTTGGTTCATCAAAGATTATTATATCTGCATCGGTACTCAAAGCTTTAGCTATTTCTACTAACTGTCTCTCTCCAGGAGATAAATTCTCAATTCGTGTCCCTGCATCAAAATCCATTCCAAGTTGGTTCAGAAAATCCTGAGTTTTCCGCTTTAGCTTTTTTTTATTTATTACCGGAAGTCCTTTTATATTGGGAAACCTGTTAATATAGATATTCTCGGCAATAGTCAAATTGTGGAATAAATTCAGCTCCTGGTGAATAAATTCAATCCCCATCCCTGAAGCATCCCTGGGATTTGCAGGCTGAAAAGGGTTCCCTTTTAATATAAGTTCCCCCATATCTGGATTGAGTACCCCTCCCAATATATTCATAAGGGTTGACTTTCCGGCACCATTCTCCCCAATAAGACCCAAAACGTGACCTTTCCTCAGTTTAAAGGACACATCTGTTAAAGCAGGAACCCCAAAAAAGTTCTTCGCGACATTTCTGCATTCTAGAATAATATCTTCCACTAAATCCCCCTACTGTATCCCGCGCCGTTTGGCACTTTCTGTCCTGAGAACATCCAGAACGGCGGCAACAAGGATAACGCTGCCCTTTACAACATCAATGAAATAAAAAGGAATATTCAAAAGATTCAGAGTATTAGCCAGGATGACAAAGAAAAAAACTCCAAGAAAAGTCCATGTTATCTTTCCTTTCCCCCCAAACAAACTGATACCGCCTATTACATTTGCACCAATGATGTCGAGAAGTAATGTACTCCCAAGAGTGGGACGGCCCATTTCCAATCTGCCGGAATACAGGATTGATCCTACAGCGGCAAAAAATCCACTTATCATATAAGCAGAAACTTTTATCCGTTTGGTGGATATCCCTGAAACTACACTGGCTTTTTCATTTATACCTGTTGCATAGAGTCTTCTCCCATATAAAGTTTTACTCAGGATTATATGTGCAATTAATGCTAAAAGCACTGCAATTATCATTGCTATGGGAATAAAACCGATACTACCATTTCCAATTTTGTTGAATCCCTCCGGTAAATGCATGATATTTTCAGACTTTGGCAGATATTTGGCAAAAGCTGAAAAAAACATCATTGTTACCAGTGTTACTATAAACGGAGGCATTTTAAAATAAGCAATCGAAAAACCGTTCAGGAACCCAATAAATATTCCTATACAAAGCATAACCAGAATTGCTGTAGGAACAGCCCAATGGCTTCCGGCCAAAGCGCCTCCGTGCTCACTTAGAATTACACCCCAAAGGGGACTCTTGGAAAAGAGAACAGGATCAAGCTTTTCAGTCATGATCATGGCTCCTGCAACACTGGTCACCGCCATAACTGCAGTTTGGGATAAATCGATACCTGCCACAATAAGAACAAAGGTCTGTCCAATAGCAACAGCAAGCAATGGCCAGGTATTAGATAAAATATTTTTTAGATTATAAGGGTTTAACACCCTGGGAATAAAAGGAAGTAATACAAGAATGTAAAAGAGAGTAAGATACAGGACAAAGTACTCAGACAATATTATTTTAAGGGATCTTTTCTTTACCTTTCCCAACAGTCTTTCATTAGCATTCTCTTGATTATTTAACTTATCCATTATCAGCGTTCCTTTATGCAAAAACATAGCGGAGAAAGGTATTCTCCGCTATGTTTTATTAAGCTTATTAAATTCCTATTCCTTTGATAAAAGAATATAACCCCACATATCGTTTTTGCGCTGATCATAGTTCCCTTGCGTCAAAGCAAAACCTTTGTCGTAGAGCCATTCGTCAGGTGTTTTATTCCCTTCATCAATGGCTTTGAGCATGGCTGTCAGAAGCATCTTACCTTCGGCAAATACATCCTGGACGCCCGTTGCATCTACATAGCCTTCCCCAATAAGCTTTGCAGCAGTTTTATCACCATCAAGACCACCAAGGATTACATGCTTGGGATCACCGGATTTATTCCATTTTCCGAGAGGCGCAAGCACTGATTTTATTACAGGATAAAGAAAATCAGAAGAGGTAAAGAGAAAATCAATATCAGGATGAGCCTGCATTGCACTCTGAAGATTGGCAAGAGCTACATTTGCATCCCATTTTGTAGGAATCTCAACAGGATCAGACGCCCAAAGTTCAGGATACTTTTTGATTACATTGTAAAAACCTTTTTTCCGTCCAACTGCATTAGGATCACCAAGATCTCCAACCATAATTGCAGGATGTACCTTCCTGCCTAGTTTTTTTGCCTGCTGAGCCATGTATTCTACAGATGCTTCTGCAATAACTTCGTTATTGGCAACGACAACAATAGCCTTTGCACTCTTGTTTGCAGGAGGTCTATTGAATACACCTATCGGTACTCCTGCCTTGTTACATTCCTTTGCTATTGTAACTGCACTTTCACCATCCTGAGGAATAATTATAACACCGTCAACACCCTGAGTAATTGAATCTTTAACCTGCTCAAGCTGTCTGTTGGCATCTTCATTACCATTCTTTTCGATTACCTTGATACCCTTATCCTTAAGAGCTTTTACAATAGCTGCATGACCAGCTACCCAGAATTCTGTCTCAAGATCCTGAAAACAGAACGCAATGGTTTTTTGCTTCCCTGAATCTTTCTGACCATTTGCCATAACAAACAATGGCATTGACAGTAAGAGTACAAGTAATACAACGACGAATTTTTTCATATATCACTCCTTAATATTGTAATATATCTGATGATAGCATCCATACAGCAGAACACAAGGGGTAAAAAAATGACATTTTATTAATATTATTGCATTTTTCTATATTATTTTTGAAATATTAGCTAAACCAGAAGAAATGAACTTGTAGAAGAATCAGCAAATTCTGATTCAGGTTTTTCCTCTATAACAGGCAGCATTAAAATTACTCTCGTCCCCATTTTCTTATTACTTTCTATACGCAAACCATAATTGATCCCAAAATACAGTTGTATACGGGAATGTACATTCTGAAGACCGATGCTGCCTGTTTTCTCTTTTGACTTCAAAGAATCAGTAATCCTCTTAACCTTACTTAAAGACATCCCGCATCCGTTATCTTCGATAGTAAGTTCTATTC
>JALTEL010000509.1 GCA_027073945.1 Caldifarciminota bacterium
GAATAAATACATTGCATTAAAAATACTCGAAGTGATAAAGGCCTATTGAATAGATCCGTCCAAGCGAGTCAAAAAAAACAAATGAAAAGAATATTTAAAATAAAGTCTGTGCTTTTTTAGAGAGGCAAAGTCTAAGGAAAGGTGAGATAACTAATAAGAATAAGAAGGCGTGTTTTTTTTGTGTAATGATTTCAATAACTTAAAAAGTCTTATGTTCACTTCTATTTGAACATAGATGTTCACTTCTATTTGAACATAGAGTATACAAAATATCTATATTTTTGAACAAAATGTTTATAAAAGTGAGCCTACACGTGTTATTCTATCGGTACATACAACATACAAAACGTTCATAATGTTGAAAAAAAAGTTGTTTTTTTGGGGAGAGACGGTTATAAAAGAAATATACACGTTCAATTACTTTTTAAAAAGGAATATTACAATATGAGTATTACAGTAGATGAAACAAGTGCAGGTGGTGCGATTACTTTTGCAGAAAGAGGCGAACAGATTGATAATGAATTAAAAAAGGGGGTAGAAAAAGGTAAACGGAGTCCTTATGACAAATTTGTACAACATAATGGAAAAATATTAAATTGGGAAGCGGATATGATTTTAGAATACCCAAAGGCATATGCTATTTTTATTTTTCTTACTCAAAATATGGACAATTATAACGCTGTGATGTGTTCTAATAAAACGCTCCAGGAGAGATTTGGGATTGGGAGAACAACTGTTTACAATGCCATTAAATATCTTGTTAAGAAAAAAGCCCTCAAAATTTATAAGTCCGGCTCGTCAAATGTTTACTGCCTCAACAAACAGATAGTGTGGCATTCATATGGAAAGTATTACAAATATGCTAAGTTTGGAACTAATGTTTTGCTTTCGGAAAGTGAACAAAAAAAATATAGAGGTGAAAAATGAAAAAAATACAAGCATATATTGGGATTGACCCAGGACAGACAGGCGCTATTGCCTGTTACATCCCGGACCAGAATGGTTTAATTGTTTTTGACTATGAGAATATGAACTATTCTAATGAAAATATGGAGTTAATTCTTAAAATGTATCCCAGGACTATAGCGGTTTTAGAATCGGTGCATGCAATGCCAAAGCAGGGAGTTAGCAGTTCTTTTAATTTTGGGGTGAATTTTGGATTTTGGCAGGGGCTTTTGGTAAGTCATAAGGTTCCCTTTAATCTTGTAACGCCTCAAAGGTGGCAAAAAAGGATGCTCAAAAAGAATGATGGCAAGGATACTAAAGACAGGTCGCTTAATGTGGCAAGGCGGTTATTTCCTAACGATGCAGAATATTTTAAACGGAAAAAAGATAATGGTCGGAGCGATGCAGCTTTAATGGCTGTATATGCACACAGACTATAAAATATTTGACATTATTGTTGCATTATGATAGGGGTACATTATATATGTATAATTTTATTTAAAAAGGTGATTTTATGGCGGAGAAAAAAAGGAATAAGAGCGGGCGGCCTACAAAATACAGAAAGGAGATGGACCACTTAGCATATGTGGCTTGTTCCGAAGGAGGGTTTACATGCGCTAAGTTATTAAAATTATTCAAGATAAACAGAAAAACTCTTATGGAGTGGAAAAGAATCCACAACGATTTTAGGGCCTCCATTCAAAAAGGTACTGACGAATTTAATTTGGCAACAGCGGAGCAAAGCCTATTAAAAAGGGTCAAAGGGTTCGATTATACCGAACAAACGAGGGAATTTAACCCAGAAACAAAAACGCTTGAAGTTGTAAGGACAGTCACAAAAAAAGTTATTCCGGATGCACATAGTTTAAAATTCTTTCTTCGTAATAGAGATAGAAAGCGCTGGCCTGATACAAACAAGATTGCAGTTGAAGTCGATGAAGAGACTCTTAATCATTTTGAGGCTTTAAATGCTGCCAGGAAAAGGATGCAGAAAAAGGATGCTGAATAAAGCTCAGGTTGAAAAAGAATTAATTTTGGACATGGTTAAATTAGCATTTAGTCCTATGGATTTTGTTATGTATGCTTACCCTTGGGATACAGACTCATCTATCCAGGTGGTCGAGCTGCCGGAGCCATGGGCATCAAAATATGGGATACAATATGGTCCGGACAAATGGGCCTGTGAATTATTGGACAGGATAGGCGAACAGATCCAGGCTCATAAGTTTGATGGTCAAAATGCAGTTGACCCTATCCGTGAGGCTGTGGCTTCCGGTCATGGAATAGGTAAGTCTGCCATGGTAGGATGGATTGTTGATTTTATAATGTCAACCAGACCATTTGCTCAAGGAACGATAACCGCTAATACCTCAGCACAGCTTGAAACGAAGACATGGACACAGATAGCGACGTGGACAAAAAAATGTATTACGGCACATTGGTTTAGAGTCACCAGTGGCCGGGGGTCCATGAAACTTGTAAGAATAGGGTATGAGTCAGATTGGTATTGTACCGCTCAGACTTGTAGGGAAGAAAATTCAGAAGCCTTTGCAGGCCAACATCAAGCAATTTCCACGTCTTTTTATATTAATGATGAGGCAAGTGCTATTCCTGCCAGCATTTGTGAGGTCCAGGAAGGTGGGTTGACTGATGGGGAGCCTATGCAATTTTGGTTTGGAAACCCCACAAAAAATTCAGGCAAGTTTTATGATTGCTTCCACAGTCAAAGGCATAGATGGAATACCACCCAGGTTGATAGTCGGGATGTTCAAATTACAAACAAGACTCACCTGAATGAAATGGTCGAGGACTACGGGATAGATTCTGATATTGTTAAGGTCAGAATCCGGGGCATGTTTCCTTCCATGTCAGTCAAGCAGTTTATCTCAGTTGAGGATGCTGATGCAGGTTATGGGAAGGTACTCAGGCCAGACCAGTATAAGTTTGCTCCAAAGATTTTATGTATTGATCCTGCTTGGCAGGGCGATGATGATTTTGTTATTGGCCTGCGGCAAGGTTTGGCTTTTAAGATATTGAGGGTGATTAAAAAGAATGACAATGACATGATAATGGCCACCTTGATTGCAAATTTGGAAGACGAACATAAAGCGGATGCAGTCTTCATTGATGCAGGATATGGAACTGGTATTAAATCTGGGGGCGATACTTTACATAGAAATCATTGGCGGCTGGTATGGTTCGGCGGCAAGTCACCTGAAAAAGGCTGCTTGAATATGCGAACGTACATTTGGAAACAAGCCCGTGATTGGTTGAAAGCAGGCGGTGCATATCCTGCCAACCCTACTATGCACGATGATTTTATTGGTCCGGAGTTGATACCCAGGGCGGATGGAATAATGCAACTTGAAAGTAAAAAGGATATGAAAGCAAGGGGACTGCCCTCACCGGGTTATGTTGATGCCTTGGCAATTTCTTTTGCTTATACAGTAAATAGTAAATATGTTACCCGAGGCATGAGAAAAGATATGGACGTGGCGGAAGCTTGGGAGCCAACAGATTATATTTGAAAGAGGGAAGATATGAGATTATTAAAAATTAAGGATGTAGTGCCTGTTTATTTTACAAATGATTTACCGATTGGAATTTTTGCTTTTGGTGGTGGGCATGTTTCCTCACCGCCTCCAGCTCCAGTCCAAACAGATCCGGCTGTAGAAGAGGCACAAAGGAAAGAAAAACTTTTAGCACAGTTCAGGAATGGCAGACGGCAAACGATATTAACAAGTCCTACCGGATTAGCTCCGGAACAAAAGAGTGAGTCCTTATTAACAAAGGCGTTAAAATAATGACAAGTAGAACAGAAGAGCTGAAACAGCCTATTCCTTTATCTGTTTGTGGAGATATTATATCCAGTAGGAGAGTGTTGAAGACTTTAACATCACCTGCCGATATAGCCAACGTTCCTAAAAATACCGCTGCAAGACATACGCATAACAACAAGACGCAAATTGACTTAATAACAGATGGTTTGCATGACCAGCGGACTGACAATCCCCATGCTGTAACAAAATATGATGTAGGCCTGGGCAATATTGCTGCGGATGCAGACCATACAGGCTCGAATACTGCAAAGGATATCTTAAATCAAGGAGATTTAGCGACACAGGATAGAGCTGATTTGCTTTACACAGATGGTGCTGATGTCACTGCGAATAATAAATCGGCAGATAGTGACAAGCTCAATGGGTTAACGTCCACTGCTTTTGTAATATTAGATAATAATGGATTAGTACCAACGATTCAACTCCCCAGCTATGTTGATGATGTATTAGAATATGATAATTTGGCTTCATTCCCGGCTACTGGTGAAGCGGGTAAAATTTACGTAGCAAAAGATACAAATAAAACATATAGATGGAGCGGGGCCATTTATATTTATATAACGTCCGGTGCAGTGGATAGCGTAAATGGGAAAACAGGGGTTGTATCTTTAGGCCAAAATGATATTGGTTTAGACCAGGTTGATAATACATCAGATAACGATAAACCGATCTCTTCTAATACTCAAACGGCATTGGACGCTAAGTTGAATAGTTCTTTTTATACGGCCAGTGACATTTTGAATAAGATTAAAACTGTGGATGGAGAAAACAGCGGGTTAGATGCTGATACATTAGATGGCAAAGAAGCAACCGCATTTGCTACAGCAGCACAAGGTGTTAAGGCTGACAATGCCCTACCTGCGGCTGATAATGCTGCCGGGATTGTAAATCAGGGGACACTTGCTACCAAGAATAGTGTGGATTTAGCGACCACAGAAGTCACCAACAAGTCTTTAGCAAACCTTGATCCGTCTGCGGATTCAGCAGTTCAAGCGAATACCGCAAAGGTTGGTATAACTACTACAGAACAAACGGACATTTCCTCTAATTCCACCCATAGGACTACAACCTCCGGCAATCCTCATAATGTTACAAAATCTGATATTGGTCTGGGCAACGTGGTGAACACTGACTTGACTCCAAGCGTAAACAGCAATTCTGTTCATAGGACTACAACATCCGGCAATCCACATAATGTTACAAAAGCAGATGTAGGTCTGGGCAACGTGGCGGATTATGACGTTCTGCCTAATGATACCGGAAAATTCCTTAACGGGCAAGGGCATTGGAGTGCAGCCTCGTCGGGTAGTGGTTTATGGTCTGATAATAATTCTTACATTACTCCAAACAATACCACCGATTTCCATATTAAAGACGACGGAACGGTAACGATAGGCACGACTGATAGTGATATCTCACCCCCGACATATTATAATCATATCAATTTATTGAGTAAAAACAATGCTGGTGGGGCTGGTGTCGTTGGCTGGTCACATTCGTCACCACTTGGTTACTCTGATTCTATGGGGACCATAGGGATCAGTGGGATAGGCCTTAATGACAATACATTAAGAGAATACGTTTATGGTGGTTATTTTGAAGGTATTAAAAATGCTAATGCTCATACTCAGGGGAGCGCTCAGGGCATAGAGATAGCTATCAAAAACTTACATAATTCAGCTTATGATGTTACTGCAATGGGTGGTTTCTCTAATGGGAGTACAATGGCTTTATGGTTAAGCTCAGGGAGTCCAGGGTCTGTATCAACCAACTATGATGCTTCTGTCGCTATTGGTATCCTAAAAGTAGCTGCAAGATTTAGGAGAGGTATTGTCATTATAAATGATTCTATCGCTGATATAGGCTATGGATATCCTATCGCTATAGAAATGGCCGACGGTTACGGCATAAATTGGGGAACACCAACATCTTATTTGACGTTTAAGGCTTCAAAAAGCTCATTAATGTTTAAAGGGGGTCATTTTACAATCGACAATAATGCCTCTTATATGGCGTTGGATACAGCGGGCAATCAAAAAGTAGGATTAAGTCTTGACGGTTCTAACGGTTGGCATCTTGGAGCTGGCGGCTGGTTAGTTTCTATAGGGGCGGGGAGTACAGATAATAATCCTATTTTAATAAGAGTGAATGGGACCGACAATAAACAAATTATAATGAGCCCGGATACCGATAGTGCCGGCAAACATTATTTGACTATAAATTAAAACAGAGGTGAACATCGTGGAAACTCCAGAACCGGATTATAAGACACTCTATGAGAGGGAAAGAATAGACAGGCTTTTTATAGAAATGGAAGCAATTAAACTCAGGTATGATGCGATAAATAAAGAGTTTAACGAGCTTGTAAAAAAAGAGGACAACACAAAATGCAACAAGATGACAAATTAAAAAAACTTATCTCAGGCAGACAATCCCAGCTTGAAAAAGATAAGTCTAATTGGATAGA
>JALTEL010000510.1 GCA_027073945.1 Caldifarciminota bacterium
GTAAATCTCTGTGAATTCAATATTTTTTCAACCATTTTCCAGAGATTGCTCTGGATTTTATCAAACATATTGATATTTATGTCCGTTTTCATTGTTTTTTTGATATAAATTCTAAAATCTTTTCTGCTCTCTTATCCCATGTATATTCCTTGACTTTTTTGTATGCATTTTCTGCCAGTCTCGCGGCAAGGTCCTTATCGGACAAAACTTTCATTATTGCTTTTGCAAGCGCTCTGGGATTGTCCGATTCAACAAATAAGGCGCTGTTATCATCCAGAACATCTCTTATAGCCGGATAATCAGCTGATATAATAGGATTTTTAGAAGCCATATATTCAAACAATTTTCCCGGAGAACGATGAGCGTTAAGGTGCATGCCTTTTGGGTAGTATATTAATAAGGCATCTGCAGCAGATTGATAATTGAAGACCTCCGAAGGCGGAACAAATCCCGTGAATACCACGTTATTGATATTTGCCTGTGCTATTTTTTCTCTGTAGTATATTACATGGTCTTGCCTTCCTCCTACAATGAGCATTAGTATATCCTGTGGTAAATATTTTGCGGCTTCTAAGAATAATTCTATCTCACGGTAACCTCTGTAAACCTTTCCAGTGTAAGCTACAATCTTTCGGTTCTGGGGAAGCCTGAGTATTTTTCTCGCTTCATTGACAGGTAATCTCTTTTGCTCTATATAGTCCAGGTCAACTCCCTGATGTCCTGTGATAATTTTATGCGGTGAGATTTCATACGCAGGCAGCTCTTTTGTCAAAATATTGTTTATAGTAACAATTCCATCCATATGTTTTAAAATAGAAATTTTAAATTTATTTGTTGGTGGAGTATGCACTTCAAATAGAAGGAAGAGTTTATCTTTGTATATTTTTTTAAGAATGAGAAAAGGAAGTCCAAGAGCATAGTTTCTGAAATAGAAAATCACCCTTTTGTTATAAGCCATTGTTCGCTTGAGCACAAAACGATAAAAGGAATAATATGAATATGAAAAAAAGCGGTGTATAGTTCCTAATGGATCCGGGCTATTCTGTGTTAATAAGGTGGGTAACATCCTGACCTTAAAATTTGGCTCAAGCCCGTAAACACTCCATATATCCTTATGTGAAGTAGGCTCTTTGTATTTTAGCTTTATATTTAAAGATATTACTTCTACATCAACTCCTGCCCTGGCCAATGCTCCGCAAAAATGCATAAGGCATGTCCTTTCAACACGTGGCACAAGAATGTCTGCCGGGGTGAAGTAAAATATTTTCATTGTCCTGTTTTCTTTTCTCTCATTTCTCCCTTTTTACCGATTTTTGCAAAGTAAAGATAAATTATTAATTGTGTTTTTATATTTTTTGTATAGTTCCGTGCTGTTTGCTTACAGTTCAAAGCCAATATCCTTTCCTTGTTTCGCGTACCAATCAACGGTCTTTTTTATGCCATCTTCAAACGAAATTTGAGGCTGCCATCCGAGAAGTCTGCGAGCCTTTTCAATAGAGGCCTGCGTGGATTTTATATCGGTTTTGTTCCATGCTTTGTAAATGCAGCGGGCTTTTCTGTCTGAAAATTTTTCAATGAGCTCTACCGTT
Source organism: Caldifarciminota bacterium (assembly GCA_027073945.1). Next base: position 1,590 of record JALTEL010000510.1, read on the forward strand.
TTATTGAGAGAAACAGGCTTCATCCCTCCGCCAAGGTTTATGATTTCATAGCCAAGTGGTTTTATACCCTTTATCACACCATCTGCAATGTCATCAACGTATGTGAAATCCCTTGTCTGAGAGCCGTCTCCGAAAATGACAACAGGCTCGCCTTCATAAATCCATTTTACAAATCGTGTTATACTCATATCCGGCCTTCCTGC
>JALTEL010000511.1 GCA_027073945.1 Caldifarciminota bacterium
AAAAGAGTGAGAGGTATGAGAATTGCAGTTTAAGGTATTCAGATATTGTTGTTAATTTCCTTTCTTCCCTTGAAAACGGAGGTGTCTTATGATTGACACAATTAACCTGACACTACCATCACTTGACATTACATGATGCATGCATTATAATAGTATACAAATGTATACTAAAATCACAGAGAGACAGGCTGAAGTACTTGCATTTATAGAAGAATTCATAAGGCAATCGGGTTATCCCCCGACTTACAGAGAAATTGCAGCAGGACTCCACATAAAAACGGCAAGAGGTGTTAAGGTCCATATTGATGCACTTGCTCGAAAGGGATTTTTAGAAATGCATCAGGGCAAAGCCCGCGGAATGAAACTCAAAGAAAACCCGCATTATGTACCCATGCTTGGACTTGCCGCTGCCGGTTTTCCGGTAGACACCGTTGAAATTGATGCTGAGGGATATACCATAGATCCACGTATAATTGGCACAGGCAGAAGATTCATGGTGAAAGTTACGGGAGATAGTATGATCGAAAAGCACATTGATGATGGAGATTGGGCTGTTATAGACCCGGATGTGCAAAACATAAAAAACGGCAATATTATTTTAGCTAAAATAAACGGAGAGGTCACGATTAAAGAATTTAAAAAAACAGGCAATAGCATATACCTGGTTCCGGCCAACAGATTATACAGAACTTTGCACATTCGCAAACAGGATAATTTTCAGATTCTGGGTAAAGTTGTGGTATGTATAAAAAAAATCAAATAGCCAATAAAACAAAACTGGACGTACAGGCAGCATTTTACAAGTCCGGCGAGATTAAACCATGCATTATCCGCTTAAAAGGCCATACCTTCAGGATTAAGAAAATTAACCACATATGGAGAGAAAAAAATGGTAATGGCATACTTACATATTTTTCTTTAACCGATGGAATCAATGTATTTGTAGTTAGTTTTGACCATAATAATGCTACATGGCTGCTTGAGAACGTATATATGGACGGTGACATATGACTCAGTATATGCTCATTGATATGGATGCTTTCTTTGTATCCTGCGAAACTGCAACAAGACCGAATCTGAATTCAAAGCCTGTTGCAGTTTGCACGGGCACACAGCGCGGTGGGGTAATTGCATCAGCTTCTTATAAAGCAAGAGAGTACGGTATAAAATCGGGTATGCCCTCTTACCTTGCAAAACAACTTTACCCGTCTCTTATATGTATACCTGCTAATATGAATAAATATGCTTACATCTCTCAGGAAATAATGGGTTATTTATCAGCACTGACGCCCAGTTTTGAAGTATCCTCTATAGATGAGGCATATATGGACATAACTTATTTAAAGGGAGATATTCTTTTGTTTGCTCATAAGATTCAAAAAGCCATAAGAAATAGATTTAAAATCAGCGCCTCAATAGGCATCGGACCTTCAAAAATAATCGCAAAGATTATTTGCAGAAGGGTTAAACCTCACGGCATAGGGATAATGGACACAAACACAGCAAAAGAATTTATGAAAGGAGTAAATATTGAGAATATTCCCAGCATAGGGGAAAAGAGCGTACGTATATTAAAAAGGCATGCTATAACAACAGGGAGAGACCTTCAAACAGCCAATGAAGATTTGCTTATAAAACTCTTTGGGATAAGAGGGACATGGTTTAAAAAAATGTCTCTGGGATTTGATGCAGGTCATTTCGCAATGCACAATGCAGAGATAAAATCAATAGGACATTCAGAAACACTTCCCCGCAATACAGCCTCAAGGGATATTATAAAGTCTTACATAC
>JALTEL010000512.1 GCA_027073945.1 Caldifarciminota bacterium
GAGCATGCGGTAAAATCTTTATATATTTATAAGGAAATCCGTAGAAGAAGGGATAATCTGTCGAGGAATAAAAATATCCCTGATTAATGGCTATTGACCTTGAAAACAAAAAGGAGACTTTTGTTCCTGATTGACGTTTGTAAGTCAGTTTGAATGTGCCCGATATCACATTGTCTTCCCTTGGGGACAATTTGTCCGTTTTAAATACACTGGAATAAAGATTCTTCGTGTGAGGAAGATAGGTATCTCCTGACTTGCCGTAAAATGTCATAAAATAAGTCAGATTGCCCGGTAAATTGATTATTTTAATGGGTCCGTAAAGTGAAATATCCGCTATATCCGTATTAGTGTAATTTTTGATACGGAGGTTGTCGGTTTTATAAGACAGAGAAACTCCGAATTTCTTTCCGCCCTCATTTACATTGTAATTAATGATACCTGAAGTAGCCTGCCCATATTCCGCATTAAAACCGCCTGTTTCGGCATCCACGGATGAAATAGCCTCTTTGGGAATATATATGCCAAAAGAACTGCCGGATAGCGGGTCCCTGACAGGTATGCCGTCTATCATCAGCAGAATTTCATTACTCCTGCTCCCACGTATATGAAATTCCGTTCCACGCGCAACTGCTCCGATTCTCTTTGCAATCACCTCCTGTATATTTTCAATGGGGGTATTTTCAAGTTCTCCGCTGCTTATGGATTTCTTATTTGCGGACACTCTTTTCTCAATTTGAACCGCTCTTCTTGATTTTACAACCTGTTCAGGCATTTTAAAAGCAGAGGTTTTTAAATAGAAGTTTAATTCTCTGGGATTCTTAATTTTAACTTTTTTTATAACATCTTTATACCCTATCATACTTGCGCGTACAGTATAGAGGCCCGTTGAATCAATGCTCAGGTTGTAATATCCGTCAAGATCTGTCATCGTACCATTTTTTGTACCCTGTATTACCACTCCGGCACCAACTATAGCCTGCCCGGTAATGGCATCATATACATGCCCGCTTATAAAAAGGCCTTTACTGATAAGTAAGCTTAGAAAAAGAATTTTTAACATTGCACCTCCTTCTCAGGTATTTAATTTTAAAGCTTGTTCTGTGTTTACAAAAGATAACGCACACAAGCTAATACCAGGGATTCAATTGATAAAATATTTCAACAAAAGCAACGTCAGGCTAATAGTTCTCCTTTTAAGGCATTCTGATATATATATGCTTCCAGTACGTTGTAGTGGTTCACTTCTCCTATTATATTATTATCATCATCCAGTACGGGCAGTGCATCAATATTTTTGTCTTCCAGGTAAAGTACTGCATCCTCAAGAGTAGATGAATTTTTTAAAAATACATCTTGATTTAAAACAAGGTCGCTTACCTGAGTCGCTTTCATAATTCTGAAGAGTTCAAGGGAAACTACTTCCTCACTTTCAGTAGCGGCTATTCTCGGCCACAGGTATTTTATAAATGATTTCAGACTTACCGAGCCTGCAAATCTTCCGTTAGCATCTTTGACGAAAATAACCCTTCTTTCAGGATTCTGAACAAATGTTGAAGCAAGGAAGTATATGGGTTCGTCTGCATCTATGACGATGGGGGATATAAAAAATTTTTTTATATCTTTTAATTTAATTCTATGCATACGTTCCTCCTTTATCTTTAAAATTATAAAGTATACTGCAAAGTCAATAAAGTTTTTCGTGCATATTATTTGTTTTATAAGGTTTTAATACAATGCTTGATTTTACATGGATAAAGCCGTAAACTTATAGAACTGAAAAATAAAAATTCTAAAAAGGATTTCAAACAAATTTAAAAATTAATGATAGTAAGTAGAATCCAGGTGATAGAAATTGAAGGAATATGATGCTGTAGTCATAGGTGCAGGTCCATCAGGTGCATCTTTTGCTTATTATGCATCAAAAGCCGGATTAAATGTGCTCATTGTGGAGAAACAACGGGAAATCGGACATACCATACAATGCGCAGAAGGAGTGTCCACAAATTTTCTCAGCCTTATAGGCGAACCGGAACGTGCATTCATTGCCAACTATATATATGGAGGAGAATTGCTTTTTGAAAATAAAATCAAGGTAGCCATGCATGCAAAAACTCCCACGGGAGCAATAATCGAAAGAAGAATATTTGATAGATATTTAGTGGAAAAAGCAGTTGCTGCCGGATCGAACATCCTCATAAACAGTACTTTTCAGAGTTACGAGAGCAATAATAATAGTGTTATTGTCACCGTTAAAAACGGTGGAAATTCCCTGAAATTCAAAACACCCCTTTTAATAGGTGCGGACGGCCCTGCATCTAAAGTGAGCAAAAAAGCTTCTATTTATACAGACTCTATAAATGGAAGCACATACTATGCCTATCAGCTGTATATCTATTGTCCCGGTATTGACAGCAAGCATTTATACTTTGCAATAGGGGAGCATATTGCCCCGCTTGGTTATATCTGGCTATTCCCCAAGGGCAATGGATTTGTCAATGCAGGCATAGGCCTTCCCGGTCAAAATGCCTTGCTTGAAAATCATCTGCTAAAGTTTCTGGATGAGTTTTGTCCGAGATACAAAATCCTTGGGGTTTTGCATGGTGTTATTCCAACTCAATACCACAAGACAAAGCTATTTTCAGACAACGTGATGATACTGGGAGATGCCGCAAAGCTTGCAGACCCCATATCTGGAGGAGGTATTGCCAATGGATATATATCCGGGATGGTGGCTGCCGAAACAGCTGCCAGAGCAGTTCAAAATGGCAGGTTTGACAGGTCCCACCTTGCCTCTTACCAGAGAAAATTAAATAAATGGCTTTTAAAGGATTATATGGTATCTCTGACTTTTATGTATTTCTACAGAGGTCTTTCGCAGAGTGAGATGGAAATGGTTGCAAAGGTAATAAAAGATGCACTTAATGGAAAGGATATAACAACTCTCTCTCCTTTACATTATATCCCGCAGATAATAAAAGAACATCCCGAGTTTTTATGGTTTTTGATTAAAAAGGGAGGAAACGCTGTTGTCAGAACTTTATCAGAGTTTATTTAAACAACAAAAGGGCATACTTGTATTATTTGACCCTGACAGAGAAGATGTCGATACAATTAAAAACAAAATCCCGCCTTTTAATGAAAAGGGCATAGTAAAGGGATTCCTCGTCGGCTCAAGCTTTATGGCGTCTGAGACCACAACACCCCTTGTATCACAGATTAAATCCAGCACGCAAAAGCCCGTGGTACTTTTCCCCGGAAGCACGATGCAATTATCACCAAATGCCGATGCCGTACTGTTTTTATCCCTCATTTCAGGCAGAAATCCTGAGCTATTGATAGGGGAGCAGGTAAGAATGGCACCTTATATATTGAAATACAATCTTGAGGCCATACCTACTGCATACCTATTAATTGACGGAGGGAAATACACAACTATTGAGTACGTCTCAAACACAAGGCCAATACCCGCGGATAAACCCGAGCTTGTAAAATATCACTGCAAGGCTGCGGAGATGCTCGGCTTTAAATTGATTTACCTTGAAGCAGGTTCGGGTGCACGCCTGCATGTACCCTTTCAGGTAATACAGTCAGTCAGAGATTTCATCGATTTACCCATTATCGTCGGCGGAGGCTTCACAAAGGCAGAGAATATATCACTTGCCCTGGAAAGCGGAGCTAACTTTGTTGTTGTCGGAACAGCAATTGAACAATCAATTCTTAAAATATAGGAGAAATTATGGAACAAAAACAAAAAACACTAATGGAGATAAGAAAAAATCCGAAAGTTGAGCTTTTTATAAAAAAGGCGGATGAGCAACTCGCCAGCCTTGGGTACACGGAACACGGCATAAGGCATGCAACCTGGGTATCCAAAAATGCTGCTATGATACTTGAAAATCTCGGATATGACAGGAGAATGGTAGAGCTCGCAAGAATAGCGGGTTTCCTGCATGACATAGGAAACCTGATTAACAGAGAACATCATGCACAGGTAGGGGCAATAATCGCTGGTGATATTCTCGAAGATGAGGGGCTTTCTCTTTCTGAAATAGCAGATGTTATGATGGCTATCGGTAATCATCACGAAGAGGATGGTTTTCCCGTATCAACATTGTCGGCTGCTCTCATACTTGCAGACAAGGCCGATGTTCACCGCTCCAGGGTTAGAAAGGGTGGTTTGTCCGGATTGGATAATCTGCAGAAAGACATTCACGACAGAGTGAATTATTCGGCGACCCGCTCTTTTATAGAGGTGGACTCAAGCATGAGAATAGTGACTTACAAAATAGAAGTTGATACGACAATAGCCCCGGTTATAGATTATTTTCGTATCTTTTCACAGAGGATGCTGATTGCTTCAAAATCGGCAAGAATGCTTGACGCAAGATTTGAATTATTTATAAATGATACAAAAATGATGTAGGAGAGCAATATGAATGTAAACGAACTTGAATTGAGTATACCTGAAATACAAAATAAAAAGGTGGTGGAGCTGTACGGTATAGCAAAAGAACTCGAAATACCCAATTTTTCCAACTGCAAAAAACAGGAACTTGTCAGAAAGATAGTTGATGCTTATGCCAAAAAGCACGGACTGTTTTACATAGAGGGCTTGCTGGAAATACTTCATGACGGATATGGATTTATCAGAAAGCGCCACCATAATTATATGAACAGTCCTCATGATGTATATGTTTCTCAATCGCAGATAAAAAAATTAGGGCTGCGCAGCGGGGACTTTATTCAAGGTTTCGCTCGTTTCCCGAAAGAAGGAGAAAAATACGGCGCACTGGTAAAAGCGGATTTAGTGAATGGAAAATTGTGGGAAGAAATGCGTAACAGACCTGTTTTTGAGCGTCTCACTCCATTCTATCCAAAGGAGAAATTTGAATTTGACATTGCACAGGGAGACGACTATTCTCTCAGGATTATAGATCTTTTTTCTCCAATTGGCATGGGACAGAGAGGTCTGATAGTATCTCCGCCAAGAGCCGGTAAAACAGTTCTTCTGCAGTCCATTGCAAAGGCAATACGGCGAAATCACCCGGATGTAGAGCTCATAGTGCTTCTCATTGATGAACGTCCTGAAGAGGTTACGGACTTTAAACGGCAGATTGATTCGGATGTGATAAGTTCTACATTTGACATGCCTGCAGAGCGTCATGCTCAGGTTGCGGAGGTTATTCTGGAACGCGCAAAGAGACTGGCTGAGATGGGAAGAGATGTAGTAATCCTGCTTGACTCACTGACAAGACTTGCTCGTTCTTATAACACAATAGCGCCACATAGCGGAAGAACTCTCACTGGTGGCATTGATTCCACCGCACTCGTAAAACCCAAGAAGTTCTTCGGGTCTGCCAGGAATATTGAAGAGGGAGGTTCTCTAACTGTAATTGCAACGGCATTAATTGAAACGGGTTCAAGAATGGATGAAGTGATATTTGAAGAGTTCAAGGGCACTGGCAATTGTGAAATAGTGCTTGACAGAAAACTTGCGGATAAAAGAATATTCCCCGCTATTGACCTTAATAAATCGGGGACAAGAAGGGAAGAATTGTTGCTTCCGCCCGAGGTGCTGTCAAAGGTATGGATACTGAGAAAAACACTCTCTGAAATGGACCCCATAACTGCAATGGAATTCGTTATTCAAAACATGAAGCTTTCAATGAACAATAAAGAATTTCTTGACACAATTGTTAAAAATGCCGTGAATGCATCTTAAATGGCTGAGTTCCTGATTTTTTTCCTTTCTTTAATACCGCTCAGGGTAAAAAAAACTTATATAACAAGTAATTTTGGTGAGTACAGACCCGCAAGATATCATATGGGCATTGATTTCTCCACCAATCATAAGCCCCTTCCCGTATTGTCCGTCACAAACGGAAGGATAATTCGTATAAAGTGCTCACAAAAAGGCTATGGTAAGGCGATTTACATAAAAGATCAAAAGGACAGGACATTTGTATATGCCCATCTATCAAAATTTAGAGCGGATATTGAAGATACTATCTTTAACATACAAATGCGCAACAAGAAGTATTTTGTTGACCTTTTCCCGAACTATCTCATAACAGTTAAAAAAGGTGAAATAATAGGCTATACTGGACAGTCCGGGGCTGGCAGACCACACCTGCATTTTGAGGAGAGAGTCTGGGATATTAAAACAGTTTACCCAAAGGAATACACCGATGAGTTGAAATTTAAACCGCAGTTGCTTTCTGTAATGCT
>JALTEL010000513.1 GCA_027073945.1 Caldifarciminota bacterium
GAAAAAAATAATTCAGATATGTACAATGATTATTTTGACTTTAACTATATATGCCTCTGATGGGGATTTTCAGGAAGTACATAATATTATTCAGAATTCTGCTATTGAAAAGTTAAAAGATGAAATTTATTATCTTCCTGCAAGAAAAACAAGTACTTCATCTGTTGTATATCAGCCATTAAGACAGTTTGATATTATTTTTACGGGGCATGATGTCAATACAAGTATTAAACATTTTGATGTATATCAAAATACAGCCGCACTCATTCCTGGACGTTATACGCATGTGATGATGTATGTGGGTAAGGATCTAAACGGCTATGCCTATGCAGTGGAAATGAATGCAGATAAAGATAAAACTTTTTCAATGGATCTCAATGGTATGTATATTGGAGGAGGATTCCATCTCATTTGTCTAGGCAGTGATTTCAATGAATATACTTGCCCCAAGGATAACCGTAATTATGGTCTTAAAACCTATGATTACAATTGGGCAAAACGTTTGAAGCCAGAGTTAAGAAAACAATTATTTTTACATAAAAGTAAGCTTCTTGAAATAATGAAAAAAGATCTTATAAATAAATATCCTTTCCAAATACCATTTGATCTCAAAATGATGACGGCAATCACAAAAGTAACGCATCTTATTGATGATGGACATAAAAATGGATCAGACTGTGTTTCATATTTTGTCTCATTGTTTGAAGAAGTTGCGGAAGTTTGCCTTTATGATATTAGAATAGATGCTGTAACACTAAGTTTATATTATTTGAATGATCCTATAGGTCAACATGCAGTCCTCCCTGCAAAATACAACCCCCTGTCTGATAAGGATATTCTTGTGAAAGACTTGTTGGGCAATATGGGTTTTTCATTTAAAGACAGTGAACCTCGTAAAACTGCATGTGATGATGGCAGAGTTGTGAAGGGCGTCCCTACACCAGATCTTCTTTTTCATAGTTCAAATATGGAAAACATAGAACCAGAACCAGACCGGAATCATTAAGTGTCTTATTGAAAAATATGAAGAAGTATATTGATTTTTTAAACCGGTTCAAGTGGCTGATTGTCATTGGTGTACCGTTGATTGTTTTGCTGCTGGCATTCAATCTTCGGCATATTGAAATGGATGGCAGTTACAGGATATGGTTTAAAAAAGATGCTCAACGACTTGCTGTTTATGATAAGTTTCGATCTGAATTCAGCAATGACAATGGTGTAACGATTGTTTTTAAAGATGATAATGGTATTTTCAATAAAAAAGCTTTACGAAGTATTAAAAATATAACTGATAAACTTTGGCAGATGAAACACATAGCAAGAGTTGATTCTCTTACAGATTATCAGTACATACATGCTGATGCAGACTCTCCAGATGATATAGTGGTTGGTGATTTTATTCAAGATATTGAAAATGCAACACCGGAGTATCTTGTTGAACGCAAAAAAATAGCATTGAACGATCCTGTACTTGTGAATGGTCTTATTTCTAAAGATGGTAAAACAACTATGATATTTGCAAGACTTGAAGCTGATGCAAATGAGCATGGTGATATCAGTGGAGAGATTATGCATGATCTCCATGTCATCGTAGACCCTGAAGCAAATAAAACAGGATATGATTTCAGGTTTAACGGAGGACCTGCCATTACACATGCATTTATAAGTATTGCAGGTAAAGATGCTGTTATTTTTACACCTTTAGTTTTCTTTCTTTCCTTACTGCTTCTGTTTTTGTTGTTTCACCGGATTAGTGGTGCTGTCATACCTATGTTGGTGGTGTTGT
>JALTEL010000514.1 GCA_027073945.1 Caldifarciminota bacterium
CAACATGCTTAAATGGTGGTTTTCCTGCCAAAATTAAGTCCCTGAATATTGTGTAGAATGCCCATGTTCTGATAATATCTGTACCTTGTGGTCTTAGGTATGTTGGATACGCACGCTCAAACAAATCATCGTTCCTCTTCCAATGTGCAACAACCAAAGGAGTAATACTTGAATCCACCCAACAGTCACAAACATCAGTTGAACCCCTTATGTTTGTTGAACCACACTTAGGACACTTGTCAACAGGTGGCTTGTCCTTTGCTGGGTCAACGAACTTTCCTTCCAACAACCGCTCCTTATTTGGTGGGATTATCTCACCACAATCCTCACAGTGCCAGAATGGAACAGGCGTACCATAGACTCTCTGCCTCGATATAATCCAGTCCCAATCCATTGAGTCAGCCCAGTCAATTAACCTTTGAACCATGTGCTCTGGGAACCACTCCATTTCCTTTGCTGCCTTCTTTATCTCATCAATGTGATCCGTGACATTTATCATATACTGAGGAATAGGTAACAACTCAATTGGATGCATACAAGTTGACCTTTCTGTATGTGAAAGAACATTGTGAATATACTTCTCCTCTTTGAACAAATACCCATCCTTCTTCAATTTCTCCGCAACCTTCTCTCTTGCCTCATCTGCTGGCATTCCTGCAAACTCCTGCGCCAGTTCAGTCATGTTACCCTTTGGATCAATACTTATGTAAACAGGAAGCTTGTACTTTCTTTGCCACTTAACATCAAACTCATCACCATATGTACATAGGTAAACTGCACCGGTTCCAAATTCCATGTCAACATCTTCCTCTGCGATTATTTGAACCTCTCTGTTCACATAGGGTATCTTTGCTTTCTTACCAGCAAGATCATTGTACCTGTCGTCCTTTGGATTAACCAAAATAGCAACACATGAGTACAAGAACTCTGGCCTTGTGGTTGCAATTGGTATCTTCTTATCCTCACCAACAACAGGAAAATTCACATAGTACAACTTTCCTTCTTTCTCAACATAACCAACCTCTGCTTTTGCCAATGCTGTTCCACAGTTTGGACACCACAAAACGGGTTGATTACTTCTATAAATCATGCCCTTCTCAAACATTTCAACCAAAGAGTATTGTACCAATGCTTTATACCATTGCATCCTTGTCTCATAATACTCATTAGTCATATCTGCCGAGTAACCTATCTTCAAGTACTGCTCCTTCATCTTTGCAATTGCCTCAGTTGTCCATTCCTCACATTTCTGTCTAAACTCATCTCTATCCTGTTTACTAATCCCATATACTCTTTCAACTTTCAACTCTGTCGGGAGCCCATGACAGTCAAAACCAACAGGAAATAATACATTGTACCCTCTCATTCTCTTGTACCTTGCAATAAAATCAATCCAAGAATGGTTCAAAGCATGACCCATGTGAAGTGTTCCAGAAGTAAAACTTGGAGGGTTGTCTATTGCATAAATCTCCCCACCTGCATTCTTGTCAAACTTGAATACATTTTCTTTAACCCAGTAATCCTGCCACTTCTTTTCAATCTCTCTAAAATCATACTTTGGCATATACTAGCACCTCTCAGTATACTGCATGATAATTCAGTTACTAAATAACTCATTAATAGTTCCTTTTACCAGATCTTCCATACCTAGTTTATGATGTTCAGGGAACACTAAAACAAGTGCCTTCCATTTTTGGCCTAATTCCCAAGCAGCAACTGCTCTTCTGTGGCCATCTAGTATTATCAACCTCTCCCCCTTTCTTGCAAGTATCAATGGAGTAT